>JAQCHR010000045.1 GCA_027619655.1 Pseudomonadota bacterium | reverse complement strand
CCGCGCCGCCGATGCCGCCCAGCAGGACGAACCCCATCGTGTGCAGCCATTCGCGTGGCATGACGAAATAGAACGGGACGATGGCGCTGGTGATCAGCGTCCCCGCCAGCGCGGTGTACAGGATCAGCGTGTCCGGCGCGTCGACGGCAACCAGCTTGCGGGTCAGGATCTGGTAGAAGGCGAAAGATGTCGCGGAAACAAGCACCAGCAATTCGCCGGTCGCAATCGACGCGCCGTCGGGCCGGATGATGATTAGCGCGCCGGCGAACCCGACCAGCACGGCGGCCCAGCGGCGCGGTCCGACCTTCTCGCCCAGCAGCGGCATGGACAGGGCGGTGACGATCAGCGGCGCGGTAAAGCTGACCGATGAGGCGGTCGCCAGCGGAATCAGGGAAAGCGCCACGATATAGCAGCCGTTGGAGGCGAACATTGTCGCCGAGCGGGCGAACTGCACCAGGGGACGGGTGGTGACGAAGACGCGCCAGCCCCGGCGCGGCATGAACAGCAGCAGCATGATCAGGAAATGCCCGGCAAACCGCGCCCAGACGATCTGTTGCAGCGGGTATTCGGCAGCCAGCATCTTGGCGATCGTGTTCATCACCGGCATCAGCGCCACGGCAAGGCACATATACAGTATGCCATGCAGCGTGTTCTGGCGCACGGCGGTAAAGGCGGTATAGGGCAGCATTTTCGGCACGTTTCGGTCAGACCTGCGGCGGGGGAAGGGGCTGGCTCCTTGTTTCAACATGCCGTTGCCGGGTCAAGCGATTTTGTGGTCGTTGCCCGTCCCTCCGGCGGGGGCTACAAATGCTCGTCTGCCGCAGGCTCCGCGATGCGGCGATAAACGGGAGTGGCGAATGCCGATCTGTGAAGGCGATCCGTGGCGCGAGCAGTATTTCGAAGGGGTGGATTGTCCCGAGGACGTGAATGTCCCGACCGAGGATGGCGACGCCTGGCTGTGGTATCCGGAATACAAATGGATCTACAACAAGCTGGCGATTTCCGAGAGCCAGGGCTTTGCCTGCGGCCCGCACGGGATTGAGCCGCCGTCTTTTCCCGTCTTCTCCAAGCCGGTCTTCAACATGCGCGGCATGGGCACCGGCAGCCGGGTCATGCGCAACCTGACCGACTACAAGACGCATCAGAAGCCCGGCCATTTCTGGACGACCCTGCTGGAAGGCGAGCATGTCTCGACCGATGTCGCGGTGGTTGATGGCGAAGCGAAATGGTGGCGCCACACGATCGGCGAGCCGCTCAAGGGCGGCATGTTCGACTACTGGACCGTGCTGGCGGACAGCAAGCCGGAGATCGAGGAATATTGCGGCGCGTGGCTGCGCAAGAATCTGGCTGGCTATACCGGTATGGCCAATTTCGAAACCATCGGCGCGCGGATCATTGAGGCGCATCTGCGCTTCGCCGACCAATGGCCGGACCTCTATGGCGGCAGGCCCTGGGTGGATGCGCTGGTCGGACTGTACCGCGACGGCGTGTGGCGCTACGACGATTCCGGCCGCCGGGAAGGCTACAGCGTCGTGCTGTTCGGTGCGCATAACATCCAGTATCACCATCCGCCGCAGGACCTGATCGACGACATCCGCGCCATGCCGGATGTCACCAGCGTGCAGGTGACCTTCCATGAGGACCGTCCGCCGTCCTAGCACTCCATGCCGCCCGGCGGTTTCCGGCTCGGCATCGTGAACTGCTGGAACCTCGAATCCGGCATGCGGGCGCGCGAACGGCTGGCGCTCAGCTACTGGTCGACCCAGGAACTGCGTTCCGCGCGCCGGCGCCGGCCGGCGGCGGATGACTGACCCGTCACCGCCGATGGACCTGTCCGCTATCGAGGAAATCGAGAACGTTTGGATTCCGCTGCCGGACGGCACCCGGCTTGCCGCGCGGTTGTGGCTGCCGAAGGGGCAGGGGCCGGTGCCCGCCCTGCTGGAATACCTGCCCTACCGCAAGCGCGACTTCATGCGGCTGCGCGACGAGCCGATGCACCGGTATTATGCGCTGCACGGTTATGCCAGCATCCGCGTCGATCTGCGCGGCACCGGCGATTCCGAAGGCGTGCTGTATGACGAATACACGGCCCAGGAACACGCCGATGCCGTCGCGGTGATCGGCTGGCTGGCGGCGCAGGACTGGTGCTCGGGATCGGTCGGCATGACCGGGATTTCCTGGGGCGGGTTCAACGCGCTGCAGGTCGCGGCGCTGCGGCCGCCGGCGCTGAAGGCAATCATCACGCTCTGCGCCGCCGATGACCGCTATGCGGACGACGCCCATTACAAGGGCGGCTGCCTGCTGAACGAGAACATGCAATGGGGCTCCGTCTTCATGCATTACAACGCGCTGCCGCCGGACCCGCAGATTGTCGGCGATCGCTGGCGCGACATGTGGCGCGACCGGCTCCGCGCGCTGCAACCGTTCCCGGCGGTCTGGATGGGGCACCCGTGGCGCGACGAATACTGGAAACACGGCTCGGTCTGCGAGGATTTCGACGCAATCACCTGCCCCGTCTACGCCATCGGCGGCTGGGCGGACGGCTATACCAATGCGGTGTCGCAGCTGCTGGAAGGGCTTTCGGGGCCGCGCAAGGGGCTGATCGGCCCGTGGTCGCATGCCTTTCCGCATGACTCGGTGCCCGGCCCGTCCATCGGTTACCTGCAGGAAGCGTTGCGCTGGTGGGACCACTGGCTGAAGGGCATTGACGACGGCATCATGGACGAACCGATGCTGCGGGTCTGGGTCCAGGACAGCCTGCCGCCGCAGCCGCAATACGAAACCCGGCCCGGCCGCTGGGTCGCGGAAACGGACGGGCCTGGCGCGAACGGGACGGCCCGGCGCTATCATCTCGGCTGGGGGCACCTGTCCGAGGCAGAGCACGAGGTGCACGAGGTCAGCTTCAGTTCGCCGCATACACTGGGCGTGCGGGGCGGCGAATGGTGCGGCTTCGGCTCGGACGGCGAAGCGCCGCGCGACCAGCGCTCCGACGATGGCGGCTCGCAACTGTTCGACAGCGATCCGCTGGCGGCGGATGTGGATCTGTCCGGCACGCCGGTCCTGACCCTCGACATAAAATCGGACAAGCCGGTGGCCTTCCTCGTTGCGCGGCTCTGCGATGTGCATCCCGACGGCACCTCGGCGAGGATCTCCTTCGGCATCCTCAACCTGACCCATCGCGACAGCCATGAGCACCCGACACCTCTGGAACCGGGGACCTGGTATCGCATCACCCTGAAGCTGGACGATCTGGGCCAGACGGTGCCGGCCGGGCACCGGCTGCGGCTGGCGCTGTCCACCGGATACTGGCCGATGATCTGGCCTGCGCCGGAAACGGCGATCCTGACCGTGCGGACGGGGACCGGCTTCCTCGACCTGCCCGCCCGCCCGCCGCGCGCGGAAGATGCGACGCTGCGGCCATTCGGCCCCCCCGTCGCCGCGCCGGGCGCGCAACAGAAGAAGCTGCGCCATCTGGATATGCGCCGGCGGGTGGAAATCGACCTGACGACCAACGAGATGGTCTACACCCTGCGCGGCGACGGCGGCGAACTGGGCGGGGCGTCGCTGGCGCGGATCGAGGAAATCGACCTCGATATCGGCTTCACGATGATGAAGCGCTACCGGATTATCGAGGACGATCCGCTCTCGGCGCAGACCGAACTGGCGCAGAGCGCAACCCTGCGGCGCGACGACTGGTCGATCCGGGTCGATTGCCGGACGCGGCTGAGCGTGACTGCGGATACGTTCCAGTTCTCCGGCGATGTGGAAGCCTTCGACGATGGCGCACCGTTTGAATCTCGGCACTGGACGCTGGCGATTCCCCGGCGGTTACTCTGAAAGTCGGCTCAGCCGGGCAATGGCGGCATCGACGATCATTTCCAGCATCCGCGGATAGGCGATTCCGGCGAAGGAGGCCATGAAGGCGAGCTTGCCGTCATTTGCCCAGGCCGGGTTCGGGTTCACTTCCATCAGCTTCGGCCTGCCGTCGGCGGCGCAGCGGAAATCGAACCGTCCGTAATCCTGCAGCCCCAGCCGCGCGAACAGCGCACCGGCCCAGCCGGTCAGCCGCGTGGCGGTGGCGTCGTCGATGGCGGCCCGGCGGAAGGCGATCTTCGTCCAGTAGGGCGAGTCCGGGTCGGCCTTGGATTCGAAAGACAGGATCGGGTTCAGCCCGGCGGGAGGCCGCGAGAAATCCACCTCCAGCGGCGGCAGGGCGGTCATTTGGCCGGCGGGGTTGCCGATCAGGCCGACGCCGTATTCCGGGCCCGGCAGGTATTCCTGCCACAGCACGTCGCGCCCCGGCAGGGTATCGCGCAGGAAGGCGAGGTAGCGCCGCGCCTCCTCGTCGTTGCGGACCACGGCATCCTTGGTGATGCCGACGCTGCCATCGGCGGCATTGGGTTTCAGCAGCGCGGGATAGAAATCGGGCAGCGCCTCGAAACCCTTCGCGGCGGGCATCCAGGCCTCGCGCGGCACCTCGATGCCGATGGCTTCCGCGACGAGGCGGACGATCTGCTTGTCGAAGCACAGCACTATCGCCTGCGGCGTGGCGCCTGTATAGGGGATATCCAGCAATTCCAGCCCGGCCGGCACGTTCAGTTCCCGCGTGGGCCGGTTATCGATACCTGTGTCGCAGAAATTGACCGCGAGGTCCGGCCGGTCCGCCGCCAGCCGCTCGAACAGCCGGGCATGGTCGTTATAAACCGTGACGGAAAACCGGTTCAGGCTTTCCAGCGCTGCGACCATGGGGGCATGGGCAGCTAGGTCTTCGGGACCATAGGCCGCGCCGAGCTTTGTCGGGTCACTGGCCTTGTGGTCGCCGGTGATGACGGCGAGTTTCGTGAAAGATCTCGGATCGTTTATCATGGCGTGACATTAGCCGCCAGCCGAGTGTTGTACAGCGAGGATTTGCCTCGGGTGGAATCAACTGCCGGGGAAATGGCCCCGCGTGCGGTTAGCGAAAGCGACCAGCGACAGCATCACCGGGACCTCGACCAGCACGCCGACGACGGTAGTCAGCGCCGCGCCGGAGGTCAGCCCGAACAGGCTGATCGCGACCGCGACCGCCAGTTCGAAGAAGTTGGACGTGCCGATCAGCGCGCAGGGCGCCGCCACGTTGAACGGCACTTTCCACAGATAAGCCGCGCCATAGGCGATGATGAAAATGCCGTAGGACTGGATGATCAGCGGCACCGCGATCAGCGCGATCAGCACCGGCCGGTCGAGAATGACCTGCCCCTGGAAGCCGAACAGCAGCACCACCGTGGCCAGCAGTCCGGCAACGGAAAACGGCTTGATCGCGCCGGTGAATTTTTCCACCGCCGCCACACCGGATTCGCCCCGTGCGGCATGGCTGACCAGCCAGCGCCGCGTCACGATCCCGGCGGCGAGCGGGATGACAACATAAAGCCCGACCGACAGCAGCAGCGTTTCCCAGGGCACGACGATGCTGGTCACGCCCAGCAGCAGCGCGACCAAGGGGGCGAAGGCGAAGATCATGATGACGTCGTTCAGCGAGACCTGGACCAGGGTGTAGGTCGCATCGCCGCGCGTCAGCTGCGACCACACGAAGACCATGGCGGTACAGGGGGCCGCGCCCAGCAGGATCAGCCCGGCGATATACTGTTCCGCATCGGCGGGGGCGATCAGGTCGGCGAACAGCACTTCGAAGAACAGCACGCCCAGCGCCGCCATGGTGAAGGGCTTGACCAGCCAGTTGACCAGAACCGTAATGACCAGACCCTTGGGCCGGTCGCCGATGCTGCGCAGGCTGGCGAAATCCACATTCACCATCATCGGATAGACCATCGCCCAGATCAGCACCGCGACGACCAGGTTGACCGAAGCGTATTCCAGCTTGGCCAGGACATCGAACAGCCCGGGCACGAGGCTGCCCAGCCCGATCCCGGCGGCGATGCACAGGGCGACCCAGACCGATAGCCATTTTTCGAAGAAGCCGATGCCTGCGGGTTCGGCGGCTGCCGTGTCTGTGGTCATGGGCGTTGTGCTTTCCTGTGTTGGTGCGGGGTCAGGCGGGGGCGCGGTCGGCGCCGCCGCCGATATGATCGAGCTGCGATTGCAACCGCATGCGGTCCAGCCCGTCGAGCCGCAGGTTGACGAAGATCGAGATGCGGGTGTCGAGGCTGCGGAAGGCCTCGGCAAAGGCGAGCGTGCCCGTCGATGCGGTCCCCGTGGCGTCCAGCGGGTCGGGAATCGGCCAATGCGCCTGCATCGCTTCCTCGCCGGGCCAGACCGGGCAGGTTTCGCCCGCCGTCACGTCGCAGACGGTAAAGACAAAATCCATTTCCGGCGCGCCGGGCCGGGTGAATTCATCCCAGTGCTTGGAGCGCAGGCCAGCGGTATCGTAGTTCATCCGCTGCAGGATGCTGATGGTTTGCGGGTGGACCTCGCCGCGCGGGAACGGCCCGGCGGAGTATGACTTGAAGCGTCCCATCCCCTCGCGGTTCAGGATGGCTTCGGCCATGATGGAGCGAACGGCGTTGTGGGCGCAGAGAAACAGGACGTTGATCGGTTTGGTGTTCATGTTTCGGGTTCCTTCAGCAAGAAGTGACGATGTTGCGCAGCAGCGGGGCGCAGAGTTCGGGTTGCCCCCCGCAGCAGTCTTCCATCAGAAACCGCAGCAATGCCCTCATGCTGTCCAGGTCGGCGACGTAGCGGATGCTCCGCCCTTCCCGGACGCCCCGAATCAGCCCGGCGCGCTCCAGAATGCCCAGATTGGCGGACATCGTGTTCTGGAGGACGCCCAGCCGTTCGGCGATGTCGCCGGCGCGCAGTCCTTCGGGTTCGGCCTTCATCAGCAGTCGGAAGACATCCAGCCGGGTTTCCTGGGACAGCGCGGACAGCGCATCGAGGGTCTGTTTTTTATCCATATATCCAGAACACACGATATGTGGATGTATGGTCAAGTTATGTTTTTGTGACGGCGGCTCCGGAGAGCCGCCACCCAGCCCGGATCGGCCCGGTCAGGATTCCTGCAGGTCGTCGGGTGCGAGGGTGATTTGCGTGCCGGGTCTGGCGTCGATGGCGGCGTGCTTTTCCGCGGCCAGTTGTTCAAGTTCGGCCCGGTTGTTGAGCAGCAGGTCCCAGTACTCATGGAAATCGCCGGATGCGGTCGCGTTGTAGCGTTGCTCGAAGACTTCCCGGTCAATCGTGACCCTGTAGCGGCGCAGGTCGTGTTTTGCGTAAAGCGAGAGTTTTCCGTCGCGGAATGAATACTCGCCATCGGTCAGAAATTTCATCGGCACTGTCCCTTTCCAGCAGTTCAACTGCCACCCAAACGGTTCGGTATCTGCCGATATCAACGTCCGGGCCGCCGGCGGGGTTCCCCAAAAATACGGCTGCCGCGCGGCCATTTCCTGATCCGGTCGATGCGTATAGTCTTTTCTGCAGCAAAGACACCGCGCGATCCCGGGGAGGAGCCGTCATGCCGTTCGACAAAGCATCCGATAAATTTCTGGAACAGACCGGGCCACTGGCAATGGATGCGGCGACGGCCTGCGCCGGGCTTGACGAACCGCCGGCGGGGTTCGAACGGATCTGGGCCGCGTTCGATCCGCTGGCGGTGATGCAGAAGCGCGGCCAGATCTTCCGGCCGGCCACCGATGAAGCCTGGCAGCTGCTCTGCGACGAGGGGCCGGGGCTGGGCGGCACCGACTGGGCGCCGCCGCCGCTGGCCTGGTTCGCCGCCGGGATGGCGGGTTCCGTCGCCGGGGCCGTGGCGGAAAAAGAGGCCGCGCAGGGCGTGCCGGCGGCGGCGCTTTCGCTCGACATGACCAACCACTACAGCCTCAGCGGTTCGATCCTGCAGGGGACGATGCAGGGCACCGGGCTGAACCCCGATGTCGCGGTGAAGATCGACGGCCTGCCGAAGCAGGCGGTGTCGGCGCTGGCGCTGGAGGCCGTGTCCGGGTCGCTGGCCAGCTACCTGATGCGCAGCGCCTTCACCAGCGAGTTCACCCTGGTGTCGCACGGGGACCCGGTACCGCTCGACCTGCCCGCATGCAAGCTTGCGGTTGGCGTCGATACGCTGCCCGCTGCGCCGCTGGCAGCGGTGGGCACCTCCTGCATCGCCAAGACCGGGTTACGACCGGATGACCCCGATTTCGTCCAGACCGGCGGATCCGGGCTGGATACGGTGCAGAACCGCCGCAACCGGGTATCCGCCACCGCGCGGGTCACGGCGGATGGTGCCATCGTCGGCGAAACCGGCATCGCGCGGCCGAAGGCCGGGGTCTTCGCCTATCGCGGATCGTCGGATGCGGGATCGCCCACCGCGCCGTCCAGCGCCGTGCTGCTCGCCGCCGGGATCGGCTTCTGCTTCATGACCCAGCTTGGCCGTTACGCGGCGGCGATGAAACGCCCGGTGCATGACTACCGCATGATCCAGGCCATCGACATTCCCCTGCCTGGTGCTGCGCCCAAAACCACGCCGGTCATCGGCACGGTGCTGAACCTGAACCCGGACGCGCCGGATCCGGACTACGCCCGCGACGTCATGCATTCCGCCAGACGCACCTGCTTCCTGCATTCGACCCTGCAGAGCAGCCTGCGCTGCCGGGTGACGGCGGGGTAAGTCAACATACTCAGAAGTCGAATTCGCCCAGCAGCCACCACCAGGCGAAATTAAGCGGCAGGATGACGGCGATGGTGATGGCGGACAGGACGAGACACAGTTTCAGCCCGTCCTTCATGCTGGCGCCGCCGATCAGCATGGCGATCATCATCGGTGGCGACTGGTAGGGGATGAACACGGTGGCGAAGACCGGCACCTGCAGCTTCAGCACTGTTTCGATGGACAGCCCGCTCGCCTGGGCGAATTCGCCCGCGACCGGGGTCAGCACGGCGGGCAGGCCGGGCAGGGTGGTCAGCAGCCCGATCCCGGCATAGATCGCCGCGAGCAGCGGGATATTGGCGAGCGGATGGTCCGGCGTCATCCCGGCAAGATCCAGCATGCCGCGCCCGGCCCAGGCGCCAAGGCCGCTTTGCGCGATCACCGCGCTGAGGCTGAGGAACCCGGCGACGTAGAGCAGCGGCCCGATGGCGAGGCCCTGCTGCAGCTCCTTCGACGACACCAGTCCCGATTGCGGCAGCAGGCAGATCAGCCCCGCGCCGAGACAGACCCAGGCGGGTGAAACGCCGTGCCAGAAATCGCTCGCGAACAGCGACAGCATCAGCACCAGCAGGAAGACGAGGCGCCCCTCGCCGGAAGAAAGACGGCCGGGTGCGGTGGTGGTCGTTGCTGCCTGCGGTTCCACAGTATCGGGGAACAGGCGGCAGATCAGCCAGATCAGCACCGCCCCCTTGACCAGCCCCAGCACTGGGAAATGCAGCAGCAGGTAGGCGCCGTATTGCAGCTTGATCCCGTACAGCGCATCGGCGGCGCCCATCAGCACCGTGTTCGGCACATTGGCCGGCAGCACCGCGGTGGAGGGCAAGTAGCTGCCCATCGCCGTCGCCATGATCAGCCCGGTGCGGCCGGTGCGTCCGGGCGTGAAGCCCAGCCGGTCCGCCAGCCCCATGACGATGGGTACCAGCAGCAGCACCCGCCCCATGGTCGAGGGCATCAGGAAGGCGAGGCTGACCGAGGCGACCACGACCATGGCGATGAAATACCGGTACCCGCCGCGCGCCCGGCCGAAGAACAGCCGCCCCAGACGCGGGCCGAGCCCGGTGGTGCGGATGGCGATCCCGACAATGGTGCCGCCCAGCACCAGCCACCAGGTCGGCGTGGCAAAGCCGGCGAACACGGTCGTGGGCGCGGCGATATGGAACAGCATGGCGGCGAGGAAGAACAGCAGCGTCGTTAGCGGTTCCGGCAGCAGGTTCATCGCCCAGGACGCGATGGTGAACACCACCAGGATTCCGGTCCGCACGCTGTCCGGGCTCACGCCTTCGGGCAGCGGCAGGAAGTCGACAGCGATCAGCACCGCGGCGAGTCCGAGGATCAGCAGCGGGATGCCGGCCCCGCGCAGGGTCGAAAGCGCCCGGGCGCGCGGGTTGGCGGCGCCGCCGGATGGCGGATTGTCAGATGTCACGGGGTTTCCTGTCAGCGGCGCTTAATGGTCGAGATCATGTTCGTCTGGCGTCTCCGGCCGCGCGAGATTCATGCGCCCGTCATAGAGCGGCCGCGCGCCGGTATTGGGTCCGGGGTACTGTACGAACAGCACCGTGCCGCCTGTTTCGGTATGCATCTCGTCCTCAAAATGCGGATCGTCCATGCAGACCATTGTGCCCGGACCATAGGTTTTTTCGCCCATATGGAAGGTGCCGTCGATGATGTACCAGATCTGCGCGAAGTCATGCTTGTGGAAGGGGAAGCCGGCGCCCGGTTCGTAATGCAGGAAACCCGCATTCGGCCGGGTCGGGTGTTCGTCCGACGGGTGGAACAGGAACTTGGTGCGGTTTTTGAACCGGCCCATTTCCCAGTCCATGTCGTCCGGATGGCGGAATACCGGCGCGCTGTGGGTCTCGGCGGCGGCGGTCGCGGGTTTCGTCGTCATGGGGCTCTCCTGTTCGGGCGTCGTCATGCTGCGGAACTTTACCGTCTCGTCAGAATACCGACCACCCCGTCAGCAGCGCCAGCCGTTCCAGCGCCAGCGAGCCGACCAGCGAATTGCCGACCTCGTTGAGCCCCGGCGACCATACCGCGACGGAGGCGCGGTGCGGAGCGACGCAGAGGATGCCGCCGCCCACGCCGCTCTTGCCCGGCAGACCGACATGGAAGGCGAAGTCGCCCGAGGCGTCGTAATGCCCGCAGGTCATCATCACCGCATTGATGCGGCGCGCCCGCGCTTCCTTGACCACCTGTTCCCCGGATATCGGATCCCTTCCGCTGCCCGCCAGGAACAGCCCGGCGCGGGCCAGCTGGACGCAGTTCATGGTGATGGCGCATTGGTGGAAATAGGTAGTCAGGACATCGTAGACCGGGCCGTTCAGATTGCCGAAGGCGCGCATGAAATAGGCCATGGCGGTATTGCGGTGCCCGGTATCCGCCTCGGACTGGGCGACTTCCAGGTCGATCTGCACCGAACGGTCATCGGCGCGGGCGCGCAGGAATTCGAGGATTTCGGTGATCGCCAGTTTCGGGTCGCGCTGGTTCAGGATCACGTCGGCGACGACGATGGCGCCGGGATTGATCAGCGGGTTGCGCGGAATGCCGTGTTCGTGCTCCAGCTGGACGATGGAATTGAAGGCGGAGCCGGAAGGTTCCCGCCCGACCCGTTGCCATAACGCCTCGCCGACCCGTTCCAGCGCAATGGTCAGGGCGAAGACCTTGGACACGCTCTGGATGGAGAAGGGTTCCTCGGCATCGCCGGCGTTGATGGTTTCGCCGTCGCAGGTGGTGACGGCAATACCGAATTTCCGGGGATCGACGCGGGACAATGCGGGAATGTAATCGGCGACGCGGCCCGATCCGATATGCGATTCCATGTCCGCGCGGACTTGTGCGACGATTTCCGCCAGGTTCGTGGTCAAAATGGTCTCCTTGAGGGATCGGCAAATTATTTACGGCAGATAGTACCAATTTCGCTTGTGCGGCGCTTTCGCATCGTATCGAATTCTGCCCACAAATTAGTCACATGGTGAATACAAATCTCTCAACAGGGTTAGCCTAAAAGGAACGCAAAATGACCTATTGCCTGGGGGTGTTTCTGGATGACGGGTTGGTCATGGCTTCGGATTCCCGAACGAATGCCGGTGTTGATCAAATAGCCAAGGTCCGGAAAATGTCTATTTTCGAACAGCCGGGGCAGCGGATCATCACGATCCTGTCCGCCGGCAACCTGGGGACGACCCAGGCGGTGATCACCCTGCTGAAGGAAAACCTGAACAAGCCGGAGTCGGGCCGGGACCTGTTTTCCGCGCCGACAATGTTTGAAGTCGCACGCATGGTCGGGGGCCAGATGCGCGATGTGCTGAAACATGACGGCGATTATGTCCGGATGCATGGCGACCCGAACGCGACATTTCTTGTCGGCGGCCAGATCCAGGGCGAATCGCATCGCCTGTTCCAGATCTATTCGGCCGGAAACTTCATCGAGGCCTCGTCGCGCTCGCAGCTGCTGCAGATCGGCGAAACCAAATACGGCAAGCCGATCCTCGACCGCGCCATCTGCGACAAGACCTCGCTGGATACCGCGGCAAAACTGGCACTGCTGTCCTATGACGCCACGATCCGAAGCAATTTGTCGGTCGAGGGGCCGATCGACCTGCTGCGCTACAAGAAGGACAGTTTTTCGGCCGAGAACCTGAGCAAGTACCGGCGCGACGATCCCTACTGGGTCAGCCTTCGCGACGGCTACAGCGACGGCCTCATGTCCGTGATCGCGGCGCTGCCGAATCCGCCGCGCGCTGGCGGAAAATAGAAATACCGGCGGCGCGGCCGGCCGGTTTAGGCGGCGCGCCGGTTTTTTACTACGATCACAACAAGTGCTGCGATCGCCGCCGGCAGCATGACGTAATCCTCGGGAAGCCCGATCAGGATCGCTGAAATGCCGCTGGCGGCCGTGAGCCCCAGCGGCAGGATCGCCAGCAGCAGGGGCGTCCGGTTCTTCGCGACCAGCAGAATGCCGAGCGTGAACAACAATGTTGAATCGGGCGCGAGCCCGATAACCGGGGCGGACCCCAGGTCTACGCCGGTCGCCACGGCCGTCGCCGGATAGACGAACAGGCCATACAGCATGAAGCAGAGCCCGGTATTGGCGGCAAAGTTTCGTTCGTAATGCAGCGCCATGGCATTCCGCACGGTGCCGAAGACGAGCAGCAAGATGGCCTGCAACATGAACGCCGCGGCGGCGATCCAGCCCGCCCAGCTCAGCCCCGCGATGTAACTGCCGTAATAGACATAGCCAATCCAGAGCCAGGCGGCGGCCAGCAATCCGCATATCAGGCGGCTGCTGCGTGCCCGGGGACGGCGGATCATGTCGACCATGGCGCAGCCCATCAGGA
>JAQCHR010000044.1 GCA_027619655.1 Pseudomonadota bacterium | reverse complement strand
ACCCCAGAATATACGGCCCAGTACGGCAACAGAGGTCGCAATCGCAAATATCTGACCCGCCTCCTTGAGGCTGTAATCGAGATGGGTCAGGTAGATCACGAAATATGCGGTGAAGGTCGCCTGCAATCCTACGAAGGCGAAACAGCCGAAGGCAAGGCTGCGGATCTCCGGTTTGCCCAGCACCAGGGTGATGGTTCCCTTGAAATCCGACAGACGGAATTTCCGGGTCATGTCCTTGTCGCTGTCAAATTCGCCGCGCAGCGGTTCCAGCATGACCGCAAAGACGATGCAGGCAGCGCCGATGATCAGCAGCGTATCGCGCCAGTCGAATTTTTCGGTCAGAAAGGGACCGAGCAGCCCCGCGATCAGCAGCCCGGCCGGAACCGCCGTCTGCTTGATGGAGAAAACCAGCGGCGCACGTTTCGGCGGCGAATAACGGCCCAGCAGATGCGAGCTGGCGGGAGTCGAAAACGCCGAACCGCCGATAACCACCGCCGAAAGGGCATTAATCGGCACGATTCCCGGTGACGCCAGCCACAGGCCAAGGCCCATCATGACCAGCGTTACCTGGCTCATCCGCAGGGCACCGTAACGCACAATGATACTGCCGCAGCCAACCTGAACGACAAGCGAGGTCGCCGCGATCATGCCAATATAGATACCGAGCCAGGACGGATCGATATTCAGGTCCACAAGGATCACCGGCGCCAGGATGGCCGGCAGGACCTTGCCAAGGGCGATAAAGGTCTGCTGCACAAACATCGACCCAAGGGCCAGTAGGAGCCACTTCATTCCGGACCGGCCTCCGCCATCCACACCCTATGCATTTTTTCGGTACTCCGCCGCAACCGGTCGCCGTCAGGCGGATTTCGACTTGATCGAGATTTCACCCATCCTGTCCGGATGTCCGCGATCGTACTGCACCGGCATATAGGGTCGCGGGTCACCCAGTTCATGGGCGGCATGCCAAGCCCAGCGCGGGTTGTAGAGGAAGCCGCGCGCCAGCGCGACCATATCCGCATGGCCATCCTGCAGGACTTCCACGGCCTGGCGCGGCTCGGTGATCATGCCCACGGCCATCGTCTTCATCCCCGTCGCCTTGCGGATCGCGGAGGCAAACGGCACCTGGTAGCCGGGTTTGACGGGGATCTGCTGCAGCGGCGACATCGCGCCGCTGGACGCGACCACATAGTCGCAGCCGCGGTCCTTGAGCATTGCCGAAAAGGCGACCGTATCTTCAATCGTCATGCCGCCATCGATCCAGTCGACGGCGGAGACACGGACGCCCAGCGGCTTGTCTTTCGGCCAGACGGACCGCACCGCGTCGAAGACTTCCAGCGGGAACCGGGCCCGATTGGCGATGGCATCGCCGCCATACTGGTCATTGCGCCTGTTGCCGAGCGGCGACAGGAATGTCGCCAGCAGGTAGCCGTGGGCCGCATGCAGTTCGATCATGTCGAAGCCGATCCGGTCGGACCGGATCGCGCCATCGACGAAGGCCTGCTTCACCCGCGCCAGGCCCTCGTCGTCCAGCGCCTTCGGCACCGGCCAGTGATCGTCGAAGGGAATGGCGGAGGCGGCGACCGTCTGCCATGCACGGTCGCCCTCGGCGCGCGGTCCGCGGCCGTGGAACGGCGCATGCGACGACGCCTTGCGCCCCGCATGGGCCAGTTGGATGCCGAGCGGCGCGGTACCATGGATCCGGCTGAAATCGATGACGTGGCGCAGCGCCGCCTCGCTTTCATCGTTATAGAGGCCGAGGCACTCCTGCGTGATCCGCCCTTCCGGCGTGACCGCGGCGGCTTCCGATATGAACAACCCGACGCCGGCATAGGCATATTGCGCAATATGCTGGAGATGCCAGTCCGTGGCGCAGCCTTCCCGCGCGCTGTACTGGCACATCGGTGATACGACAATCCTGTTCGGCAGTGTGAGGCCGCGCATTTCCAGTGGGCTGAACAACAGGCTCGACATGGCGGGTTTTCCTTTCCAGAAATCTTGTTATTGGGTCATGGCCGGCGGATGGATTCAGTCTTCGTCCTCGGGCTGGAGGCTTGTCACCAGAACACTGCAGGGCGCGACAGCCAGCAGGTTCTTCGACGTCGATTTGCGCCACCAGCGCTCGATCGTGAGGCGGCGGCGGTGGCCGACGACGATCAGGTCGGCGCCGATCTCCCGCGCTGTCGCGGCGATTTCATCGACCGGGTCGCGAAACCCGAGCCGCCCTTCCGCATTGATGCCGCGCTTGCGGAGCCGCTCCACACCATCCTGCAGGAAGGCGTGGATTTCCCGCTGCTCCTCGGTCACGAGGTCGGCCGGATTCACCCCGCCGGCAATCGGCATCGCCGACGAGGACGTGATAATTGCGAGCAGATGCACATCAGCGCCGCAGAATTGCGCCAGTTCCGCACCCTGACGCAGCGCCGCGCGATATTCCAGGCTGCCGTCATATGCCAGAAGGATCTTCTTAAACATGCTTCACCCGCCCCGCCCGCTGCAAAATCCATGTCGGGATTAACGCACAAACGAATACGAAAGACACGAACAGGAATCCATCCTGGAATCCTTGGGTTTGTGCCTGCGCCGCCACAACCTTGCCAAGATAGTGCAGAGCGCCTGATTCATGCAAAGCAGCGGGCACGCCGCTTTCATCCAGCAGGGCCTCCACCGATGACAGGAACCCGCGCACGGCGGGATTGTCCGCTGTCTGCGTCGCGGTCAGGGTGTCGCTGTGAAACTCCGTGCGTTGCGACATGAACAGCACCAGCGAATTGATGCCAATGGAGCCACCGAGCTGACGCATGAAATTTAGTGTGCCCGACCCGCGCTGCAACTGATCGGGGGTCAGGGTCCGCATTGCGCTGGATACCAGTGGCGGCATGATCAGGGCCATGCCGAGCCGCCCGATACAGGTAAAACCGGCAATCAGCCAGAACCCCGTATTGGTATCCGCGCCGGATAACAGGCCCGTGCCGGCGGCAAAACACAGCAGCCCGACCATGATCGGAATATACGCGGGCACCCGGTCGGCGACCCGGCCCGATATGGGAAACATGATGATCAGCATGACACCGGCCGGCACAAGCACCGCCCCCGCGGCCGTCGCGGAATATCCCTGCACGGTCTGGACGAAAACGGGGATGGCGTAGCTCGACGCCATGTTACCAAACCCGAACACCACCCCGACCAGGACCGCCGAAGCGAAACCGGCATTGCGAAACAGGCTCATGTCCAGCAGCGGCGCGGCATTGTGAAGCTGCAAGGTGATAAACATCCCGGTCGCAGATAAACCGATAATGACCCGCAGCATAATATCGTTCGACGTCCAGCCGTAACGCTGCCCATCCGCCATCGCGGACAGCAGTGCGACCAGCGCGATTGCCAGGGTGATAAAACCGTACCAGTCGAAGGGCGGCAGCTTTCGGAAGGTCAGCCGACCCGGCATCAGGAAAAAGCCGAAAACGAAGGCCAGCGCGGTAAGCGGCAGCGGGATAAAGAAGATGGCGCGCCACGAGAACGTATCGATAGCGATTCCGCCGACCAGCGGCCCGAGCCCGGGCGCCAGCATGATCGACATGCCGTACATGCCCATCGCCAGCCCGCGCTGATTGCCCGGAAACACCTGGAACAGCACGACCATGATCAGCGGCTGGCTCACGCCGGCGGAAAACCCCTGCAATATCCGTCCGACAATAATGAAATCGAAACTCGGGCTGGCCGCCGCTATCGCCGTGCCGATGAAGAACACCAGGATGATCAGCAGGAAGGTGATGCGCTGCCCGAAAGCGTCCACCAGCCAGTTGTTCAGCAACTGACTCAGCGTCATGGTCGCGATGAATGCGGTCGCCATCCACTGGGCGCGGTCCTGGCCGATGCCGTATGCGCCCATCACGCTGGGGACCGCGACATTGACAATCGTGACCGACAGCACCATCGACATCACGCCGAGCATCCCGGCGAAGGTCACCAGATAGCGGTATTTCGGGCCGAACTGCTCAAACCGGTGCTCGATTGAATCGGGAACGATTTCCTTTTCGGCCAAGAATTCGCCCTCAGGCCGTCGCAGCCAGACGCTTTACAGGCATCGTCGCGGTGCCGCATGCCAGGGCATTTCCGGGACCGCGCAATTACTTGTCACGGATATCGATATTGATCTCGACCATCATGCCGGGCCGGAGCTTTCGGTCCTTTTGCTCGACGGCGATCCGTACCGGCAGCCGCTGGGTAATCTTGGTGAAATTGCCGCTGGGATTGGGACTGGGCAGCAGAGCGAATTCCGCCGTGGTGGAGTTGCCGATCGCGATTACGTGTCCGATGAACTCCGGATGCGTATCGCCATTGTCCTGCGAGTCAAAACCGAACAGGCCCAGTGTGCGGTCGATAATGCCTTCGCCCGGATAGGCATCGACGGCAACCTCGACCCGCTGGCCGATACGCAGCTTGCGGACTTCAGTCTCCTTGACATTGGCCTCAACCCAGATCGTTTCCGGGTCATGCATCAGCACCAGCCGTTGACCAGGCGTTACGTATTCCCCCATATCGACGAAGGTTTTGTCGATAACCCCCTTCACCGGTGTCCGGATATTCCGGTCGGCAAGATCCAGCTTCTGGCGCGCCAGTTGCGCCCGCAATTCGTTTTCCTTGAAAGCCAGCTTGGCGATCTCGCTGTCGAGAACATCGAGCTGGGTGCGTTCCGCCTCGGCTTCCGCCATCTTGTTGCGGGCCGCCTGCACGGCGGCAAGGGCGGTGCGATGCTCACCCGAAAGCTGCTGCTCGCGGGCCAGCGCCTCGTCATATTGCTTGCGGGCAATGATCTTTTTCTCGAAGAGCGACTTGGAGCGCTGGAATTCCGATTGCGCCAGTTGTAATTGCGGATTCAGCGCCGCCAGTTCCGCTTCCGCCGTACCCAGAAGTGCCCGTTCGGTGCGAAACCGGGAACTGGTCTGGATATCGACCAGCTTCTTCTCCGCCATAAGCCGCTGCCGGTCCGCCTCGACACCCTGGATCTGCGCTTCCAATTGGGTAACGAGCAGTTTCGACTCGCGGGAATCGATTTCGACGATGACCTGTCCCCGCTCCGTTTCATCGCCTTCCGTGACATGGACCCGGTCCACCCAACCGGCGACCCGGCTGCTGACCGTGATCAGGCTGCTGCCGATCCGGGCATCGTATTCGTAGACATGCGTGAACCGGGAAAGGATTTCCTGAAAACCGAGATAGCCGCCGATACCGAGAAAAAGGACAAGAACGAGATACCGGACCCAGCCGCGCCGCCCGCGCGCAGGCTTGTGTTGCGCAGCGTCCTTTTGTTCTGAGTCCTTTGTTTCCGGACTTTCCTTGGCGCTATCTGGCAATCTGTCGTCTCCTTAATAGAACGGGTTCTCGGACGGCGTATGCCGAACGGAGACTATGTAGCAACCGCAATGGCCGCCAACCGCCCTATTCGCAAAAACCGAAACGCGTCACGCAACCGATGACGCACTATCGCGACCGGAAACCGCACGCGAAGCACTTGCCATTTCGACCACGTCTTCACAAAACATACACATTAGTACGAATCTATCAATATCATGGGCAGATCAACCGGTTGGCCGCCTGAGCGGTCGCGGTCGCTGGCCAAATAACGGGTCCTGCCGCGAGTTCCGCCGAAGTGGAATGGCGCGGAAACGCCTGCTAGAATTGCATCGGTCAAAACCGGAATTGATGCGTGAAACATCACGGAAACGAAACCGTAAGGAATGAAGCGCTTCGCCTGACGCTGGCCGGGCAGGAGGGCGATTTCATTCAGCAGCAACTTGCGGCGGCCCGGAAATCTTTAAAAACCCTGGCTCATGTTGCCGTGTCTGGCGGAGTCTAACTGGCATTCATCCTGCTGTTCACCGAAAGCGACTATTATTTCAAGCTCGAATTCACCGACCCGGAACGGCACGAAATTTTCAGGGTCATCAGCCTCGGCGCCGGCGTCATTTCCGGGATTGCAACATTCATTGCCGTTCTGAAATTGCCCCTGGCCTATTTTGCCATGGCGAAATATGAGTCATACCGACACGAACACGGTCGGTTTCTCGAAAAGTACAATCGCAACCGCCAAGGCGGCCCGCCGCGCGCCTAAAACAGGATCTGTGCGCCGAAATTCCGTTTGGGGTCCAGTTCCTTCGGGATACGGTTCAGCGGCGCCGCAAACCCGGTCCGGTCGCAGGGCAGGAATTCACCGCTGCCGGGTTTTGCATCCAGTTCGCCGCCATCGACGACGACGCGCCCGCGGCTCAACACCGTCACAGGCCAGCCACGCAGCACCATGCCCTCATAGGGCGTGTAGCCGGTATTGTCGTGCAGCATATCCGCGCTGAGCGTCACCTCGCGCGCGGGGTCCCAGATCGCCATATCCGCATCCGACCCGACGGCGATGGTTCCCTTGCGCGGGTACAGCCCGTATAGCTTCGCCGCGGCCGTTGCGGTCAGGTCGACGAAACGCTGCAGGTCGATCCGCCCCTTGCCCACCCCTTCGGAAAACAGCAGGGGCATCCGCGTCTCGATTCCCGGCAGGCCGTTGGCGATTTCCTTGAAGGATGCGTTCGGTCCGGCCTTCAGCTTGCCGGTCTCATCAAAGCGGTACGGCGCATGGTCCGAGGAGAACACCTGGAACACGCCTGTCTGAAGCCCGTTCCAGATGGCTTCCTGCCCGGCCTTGTCCCGGGGCGGCGGGCTGCAGCAGTACATCGCGCCGTCCATCCCGTCGCGATCCAGGTCATCGAGCGTCAGGAACAGGTATTGCGGGCAGGTTTCGCCATATACTTTAAGGCCCTTTGCCTGCGCCATGCGGATTTCCTCCATCGCCTCCTCGGCGGAGACATGGACAATCAGCAGCGGCGTATCGACCAGCCGGCCCAGCGCGATGGCCCGGTGCGTCGCCTCGCCCTCCGCGATCTGGGCATGGCTGACGCCGTGAAATTTCGGCGCTCGGTTGCCGCCGTCCAGCAGACGCTTTGTCAACCAGCGGATCATGTCCCAGTTTTCCGCATGGATCATCGTCATCGCGCCTTCGCGGCGCGCGGCGGTCAGCACGTCCAGCATCTGGTAATCGTCCAGCCTGGTGCCTTCATAGGTCATGTAAACCTTGAAGGACGTGTACCCGTCACGGATCAACGCCGGGAGTTCCTGGCCCAGCACCTGCTCGTTCGGGTCAGCAATGATCATGTGTATGGCGAAATCGATCACCGCCCTGGCGTCGCCCAGCGCGCGATAATCATCAACGACACGGCGCAGCGATTCCCCGCGGTTCTGGATCGCGAAGGGAATCACCGTGGTCGTGCCGCCAAACGCCGCGGCCGTCGTCCCGCTGCGAAAATCATCCGCCGACATGATTCCCATGCCGGAAAGCTGCTCGATATGGCAATGGCTGTCGATGCCACCCGGCAGCACCAGTTTGCCGCCGGCGTCGATTTCCCGGGTGCCCGCGGCCAGGCCTTCGCCCAGCGCCGCGACACGCCCGTTCCGGATACCGACATCGCACAGGGTGCTGTCGGTCGCCGTTACGACGGTACCGCCGCGAATGACCAGATCAAACGTCGCCATCTTGCGTCCTTCCACCAAATCTGCTGCGTTGTTTCGAGGACGATCTTCCGACAATCGCGTCCCGATGTCATCCACCAGGAAAAAGCCGCCATGCTTCCCGATTTCAGCGACGCCGACAGCGACGATACCTTTCACCATGTGCTGGGTTACAGGGTCACCGAATTGCGCAGCGGCTATGCGCGGATGGAAATGATCGTGCAGCAGCGCCACCGGAACAATGGCGACTATGTGCATGGCGGGGTGCTGATGACGCTGCTCGACGTTGCGGCGCTGCGGGCCGGCGCCTTCGACTATCCGCAGCCCCGCCAGATATTGACCTTGAGCCTGTCGACCAATTTCATCAGCGCGGCTCTCACCGATACGATCATTGCGGAAGGCTTCCTGCAGCGTGCCGGCAAGTCCATCTATTTCGCCGATTCGAAAATCAGCGATGGACGCTCGGGGGAAGTATTCGCCACCGCACAGGGAGCTTTCCGTTACCGTCAGGGACGCCCCGCCGGCAACCGGTAATATTGCCAGGCGGTCCGGGCCGGGCCGGGTAGCGTTATACAGGATCGTCCCGGTTGTCGTCTATTCGGCCAGGATTCAGAAATTTATCACGGAAATTCACCCGTTTAGCTGGATGCCCCCGGAGTTTATAGTGAATATACGTTAACGATTTGGTAAGCGCGGCCAATTTACATTAAGAATTGAATAAGGATAGCAGCTCAACACGTTCAGGCAGCGTCGTGCTGCTGTATTGTCGGGAATGACCAATGAATAGGATGGCACCGGCCGAATTTGACGGCGAAAAATTGTTCGCGCTTGCGCGGAACAAAACGCCCGATGCGCAAAAGGCGCTGGCGGAAGCCCTGGGATCGTTGCCATTCGCCCGCGACGGAACCATGACGAACCGGGAGCGCGGGCTGATGTTCGACATCCTGGGCCATCTGGTGCACGAAACCGAAATGTCGGTTCGACGCACCGTCAGCGCCTGCCTTGCGGAGATCCCGGATGCGCCGCGTGACCTGGTCCGGCTACTGGCCAACGACAATATCGAAATCGCCTATCCGCTGCTGACGAACAGCGGCGCCCTGCACGATGAAGACCTGATCGAGATCGTCCGGCAACGGACGCAGGAGCACCAGCTCGCCGTCTCGATCCGGCGGAACCTGAACGAGGATGTCTCCGCCGCGCTGGTCGAAACCGAAAATGAAAACGTCATCCGGTCGCTGCTGAAAAACACCGATGCGAAAATTTCCCGGGCGACGATGGAATATCTGGTCGAACAGTCGCAGCGGGTCGATTCATTCCAGGAACCGATCCTGCGCCGCCGCGACGTTGACCCGGAGCTGGTCAAGCGGATGTTCACCTGGGTTTCCGCCGTCCTGCGGCAGGATATTATCGACGACTGGGATTTCGATTCGGCGACCGTTGACAGCCTGATTGAGCGCGCAACAGTGCGCGAAGTAAAGGCCGCCGCCTATGATGCCCGCGAATTGTCAAAATCACAGCAGCTTGCCGACAACATGAAATCCGTCGGCAAGATGAATCCCGAAACCATGCTGAAAGTATTGCGGGAAGGCGAGGTAGCCCTGTTTATCGCCATGTTCACGAAGTTTACCGCCCTGGATGAAAAATTCGTGCGCCGCATGCTGTTCGAACATGACGGCAATGCGCTGGCTATCACCTGCCGCGCCGGCGGGATCGGTAAAGCGGTCTTTGCCTCGATTTTCGCGCTTACCCGGCAGGGAAGCAAATTGAAAGAGGAAGAGATCGCCAAGGAAACCCGAAAATGCCTTTCGGTGTATAATAAAACGTCGCCGGAATCGGCGATGCAAACCGTTCAACGCTGGCAGGCCAACAGCGTTTCTCATCTGGCCCCCGGCCGATAAAAGGCAGCAAGGCAATGCCGGACTCAAGCCATGACGATCAGGACGTCGTCGATTTAAAAACCCGTGTCGATGACAAGACGATTGCGGCAATGGCCATCGGCAAGGCAGCGGCAGCGGAGCACCGGCTCTATAACCTCTCGCGCCTCGTATCCGCCTGGATTTGGGAAACCGACGCGGAATTTCGGCTGACCAACGTCTCCCACCGCATCTTTGAAATACTGGGCATCCACCCGCAGGAACTGATCGGTCGCAGGCTCGGCGAAATCGGGTCCTTCATCACGCTGGAGGATTTCCCGGAAGGCGGCGAAAGCCAGTCCACCTTCCGCGATGTCTTTTTCGAAGCTGCAGCCCGCGGTGGCCAGAAGCATCTGTTCCTGATCAGCGGATTGCCGGTATACGATCAGGATTCCAGCGCCTTTCAGGGCATGCAGGGCATCGCCGAAGACGTCACCCGCCATCCCCGCGCCGACGCCGAATTCGAAAAGCTGTTCGCCGCGCTGGAAGACAGCCTGATCATGGTCATGATCGCCAATTCAGAAGGCGAAATCGAATACGCCAATGCCAAATTTCAGGAGGCGACAGGATACAACCTGGACGACCTGAAACAAATATCGCCCGAAGTACTGATCGAAGCCGCCAAGGCGAAGAACGAGGAACGGTGGGAAACGCTTCGCGACGGCAAGGAATGGCACGGCGAAACCCATTACCGGCGCAAGAATGGCGCGCTGTTCCCCGTCATCGAAACGATATCGCCTATCCCCTCTCCCGATGACGGCATCGACCGCATTCTCTGGGTCGTCGAAGACGAAACGGCGCAACGCGTCTACCGCAAGCACCTGTCGCCGCGCACATCGCCGGAACTTTTCACCGACATGCCGAGCCGCATCAGGAACGCGGTCTTTCTGGTGCTGTCGAGTGACAACTGCCTGATAACCAAACTGCAGATGGAGAACATGGCGCTCGACGACGCGCTGAACCGCCTGCCCATCGGGGTTATCGTCGCCGATGCGTTCAGCCGGCCGATCCGCATGAACCGTTCGGCGCAGGAAATCCTGGACATGGACGATGGTCTGACGCTCGGTCGGGACGGGCTTCAGGGTACCGTTGACGGCAAGACCGTACGGGTGCGCGACATCATCTGGCGCACCGGACGCGAAGCCGGCGCGAAAAACAAGACGGAAGCCACGGGCGCCGTCGCGCTGGAGCGGCCCTCCAGGTATCGGCCGTTGTCCGTTGTGTTGACGCCCCTGCGCAGCGAATCACATTACTTCGACAAGGACCGGCCCGCGGCGCTGATCTTTGTCAGCGACCCGGAAACGCACCCGGAAATCGAAGAGAACCGCCTGAGCCGCCTGTATGGCCTGACCCGGGCGGAGTCGCGCCTTGCCGTCCTGCTGGCGCAGGATTTGAGCCTTGCCGATGCGGCGGATGAATTGTCGGTCAGCCAGCATACGGTCCGCACCCATGTCAAACGCATCTTTTCCAAGACGACCACCGAACGCCAGTCGGGTCTGATCCGCCTGTTGCTCAGCGGCCCCGCCCAGGTCCGCAAGGACTGAACCGGGAGCCGGCCCTGCTGTTTCCCGGTACGGTTGCTTGACAGGCGCAGGCGGACGGTGGCCTGCTTCTGTGGTACAGCGCAGCGACAGAGCAGGACGGTGCCTTATGAGCGGAACTCACGACCTTGATCCGCAGGGTCTGGCGCGGGCCTTTGGCCTGGACAGGCTGGCGAATGACTATCCGGACGATGTGGCGCGCGCCGCAGCCTTCGCAAAGTCACTCGCCGAAAGCCTGCCGCGGAACCTGAGTGCAGCGGAAGAACCGGCGCATGTGTTTCGCGCTGATATTCCCGGAGCGAACCCGGACCCGGCGTCATGACCGATTTCGCCCGCCTTTCGATTGCCGCTGCCTCGAAAATGATTCGAAGCGGCGCCATCTCACCGGTCGAGTACACCCGTGCGTTGCTGGACCGGATCGAAGCCCATGACGGCAGAATCAATGCCTTCATCCGGGTCATGCCGGAATCCGCCCTGGCGGCCGCTAGAAAAGCGGAGGCGGAAATCGCCGGCGGCAATTGGCGTGGCCCGATGCATGGGGTGCCTTATGCGCTGAAAGACATTATCGACGTGGCCGGTATCCCGACGACGTGTCACTCGAAAATCCTCGCGGACAATATCGCCGCAAGCGATGCCGAAGTCGGCCGCCGGTTGAAGGACGCCGGCGGAATCCTGCTCGGCAAGACATCGACCCATGAATTCGCCATCGGCGGCCCTTCCTTCGACCTTCCCTGGCCACCAGCGCGCAACCCTTGGAATCCGGATCATTTTACCGGCGGTTCGTCAAGTGGTTCGGGCGCCGCCCTGGCCGCAGGGTTCGTACCTGCGGCGCTGGGTACCGATACCGGCGGTTCAGTCCGCAATCCGGCCTCGTTCTGCGGCATCACCGGCATGAAGGGAACCTACGGGCGGGTCAGCCGCCGCGGGGTTTTCCCGCTGTCCTTCTCGCTCGACCATGTCGGGCCGATGACCCGGGGCGTGGAAGACAATGCGATGCTGATGAACATCATCGCCGGCCATGTCCCTGCGGACCCGGGCAGCGCGCCTGTGGCTGTACCGGATTTTACCGCGCTGCTGGGGCAAGACATCAAGGGGATGCGGATCGGCGTCATCCGGCACTTCTACAACCGGGATTTTGAGGCCGATCCCGAAATGGCGCAGGGCATCGAGCGGGCGATCGACGTGCTGCGCGGGCTCGGCGCGGAAATCAGCGAAATCATCCTGTCGCCGCTGAAGGAATACGCGGCGGCCAACCGGATCATTCTGCTGTCGGAAGCGTTCGCACTGCACGAGCCATGGTTTCGCGAGCGGCCGCAGGATTACGGTGAACTTACGCGCAAGCGGGTTATCAGCGGCGCGTTCATCCGGGCGGCGGATTATGTCAATGCGACACGCATCAAGGCGCGCCTTGTCCGGGAACTCGCCACGGCAATGCAGGATGTCGATGTCGCGGTTACCGCATCCAGCATGGACCCGCCCGGCCGTCTCGACGACCCGGACGGACTGGAAGCCAATTACCGAAGGCAGGCCCGGGCCCCCTTCAACCTGACCGGTGTTCCTGCTATCGCCGTCCCGACCGGCCTTTCGAATTCCGGATTGCCGCTGTCGATGCAGATCGTCGGCAAGCCCTTCGACGAATCCAGAGTCTACCAGGTCGCCCATGCCTATGAACAGGCGACCGGCTTTGGTGCGCAAATACCGGAACTCGACTGAATGTACCGTAGCCCATGACCGAATTTCTGCTGCAATCGCTTTCCGAAATCACCTCCGCGCTGCGGGCGGGGAAAACCACCGCCGTTGCCCTGGCCGAGGAAGCGAATGCCCATCACGCCGGCCGGGGAACCGGGCTTGACGCGTATAAAACACGAAATCCGGCGCAATTCCTCGCCGAAGCGCGGGTGGCGGATGCCGCCTTTGCCGCCGGGCTCGATTTCGGCCCGCTGCAGGGAATGCCTGTTTCGGTGAAGGACCTGTATGGCGTATCCGGCTATCCGACATTCGCCGGCACCCCTGCGGCCCTGCCGGACCGCTGGACTAGGGAAGGG
>JAQCHR010000043.1 GCA_027619655.1 Pseudomonadota bacterium | reverse complement strand
ACTGACCCGCCACAAGAAGCGGGAACAGATCATCGCCTATATCGTCGAGGCCGTCCGCAGCGAAGCGAAGCCCGCCAACATGTTGAACGCGGCGGTAAAGTCGGTAAGCGAAGCCCGGTCGGCGACATCCTGCGCGGTATTCAAGATCAGCGGTGCCGGCAATCTGACCCTGGCGGCAAAACATGGCGATATTCCAAACGGAAGACATCTCGTCGCGGCAATAAACAGGCTGGACCGAACCGTCGGGACACAGGAAATTCTGCTGGACGGGTCCCGGATTCTCGTGGCGCCAACGCATTATCGGGGATCGCTGAATGGTGCGGCACTCCTGTGCCGCAGCGCCGCCACCCCGCCATGGGACGACGACGACAAGCTGCTGCTGCAGGCTGTCGCCGGGCAGTTGGGGATCGCGTTACAGCAGATCGACGATCAGCAGGAACTGATGCGGTTGTCACGGACGGACCCGTTGACCGGCCTGTTCAACCGTCGCGCCTTCATGGATGAGCTGAACCGCGCGATGGAGCGGACGCGCCGCAATTGCGCCAGCAGCGCAATACTGTATCTCGAACTGAACAATTTCAAACATGTGAACGATACCCTTGGCCATGAAGCCGGCGACAAGGTTCTGAAAAAGCTATCTGGCATCCTGACCGGCATTACGCGCAGCTACGATTTCGTGGCACGGCTGGGCGGCGATGAGTTCGTGGTCTGGCTGGAAAACGTCGACAAGGAAACAGCTCGCCGCAGGGCCGCGAACGTACTGGCCAGCAGACGGATCCTTTGCGATACGCCCATCCTGGCGCCGAACAAGCCACTGGGTCTGTCGATCGGCATTGCGGTTTTCGTACACGATTATCCTGAGACGCCGCAAGAGCTGATGTCGCGCGCTGACGAAGCCATGTACAGGGCCAAAAACAATAACAAGCAGGATATTGCCATTGCCCGTTATAAGCGCAGAGGCCGGCTCGGCTCCTGAGGGAACAGGGAAGAATGCATCAGTCCATTTCCTATGAGGATGCCAGGCGGCTGGCACATAGCGGAAGCGTCAAGGAACGCAGGGCCATCGCGGAACATCGCGAAACACCGCCCGAAATACTGTATTTTCTGGCAGACGATCCTGATGCCGGGATCCGCCAGTGCATTGCGGCAAACGCCACAACGCCGCATCAGGCCGATTTCAATCTGGCGCAGGACGCAGATGACGATGTTCGCTGCGTCCTTGCCTCCAAGATCAGCCACCTTTTTCCGAAAACCTCGCGCGCGGAACAGGATACCATGCGGCGCGCCGTTATGGACGTCATGGAAGTTCTCGCTTCGGATGAAGCCAGTCGCGTTCGCGCCGTCGTCGCCGATACGCTGAAAGACGCGCCGGATATACCGCACCACCTTATTGTCCAGCTTGCGAACGACCCTGACCTGCAGGTATGCCTCCCGGTACTCGAATACTCTCCGATCCTGACAAATGAGGATCTGCTGGCGCTGATTAAAAGCGCCCCGGTCCAGGGGGCCCTTGGGGCAATTGCACGACGCCAGTCCGTCGACGAGGACGTTTCCGATGAGATTGCCGATACCAGGGACCGGGAGGCGATTGCCGACCTGCTGGCCAACCCCAGCGCCCAGGTCCGCGAGGAAACCCTGGATATGCTGATCGACATGGCGCCGGACATCGAGCCCTGGCATGCGCCGCTGGTGAATCGGCCTGCGCTGCCGCCGGGTCCGGCGCAGCGGATCGCCGGGTTTGTCGCGAAATCCCTGCTGGACAAACTGGGCAGCCGTATCGACCTTCCGGCAGAGACCGTCACGGCGGTTCAGGCAGCCGTGAAATGCCGTCTTGATGCCGTGTCGCCGCCGCCCGGCGCCGCGGCACACCCGCTTTCCGCGAAGGAAGCCGCGTCGCAGCGGCGCGCGCTGGCGCTGTTTGATTCCGGTGAACTGGACAACCGGTCGATCCGTCTCGCCATTGCAAAAAGCGACAGGCGCTTCGTTCAGACCGCGCTGGAACTGCGATCCGGATTGACCGCAAGGACGGTGGAGCAGATTTTCAAGGCGCGAAGCGGCCAGGCCGTCGTCTCCCTGTGCTGGAAGGCGGGACTGGACATGCAGATGGCCATGCAGGTCCAGTTCACCGTCCTGAAGTTCGCGCCAGGCGATGTCATGCGATCACCCAATCTCGACACATTTCCCATGTCTCCCGAAGACATGGACGACAAGCTAGCGCATTTCGCAGGTCTGGGCGCCGAACCGGCGGTCGCGACAACCCATTAACCAAACCGTGATTGTTCACGGTTTGGTTTGGATACGGTTGCAGGTTACCCGAAAGGCCTCAGCGGTTGCGGATCATGGTACCTGAACCATGCGCCGTAAAAATTTCCAGCAGGGTTGCATGCAGTGTCCGCCCGTCGACGATGACGGCCGCTTCGACCCCGCCTACGATCGCTTCGATGCAGGTTTCGACCTTCGGGATCATGCCGCCGGTCAGGGTGCCGTCCGCCATGCGGTCGCGGGCTTCCGCGACATTCATTTCCTTGATCAGGACCTTGTTCTTGTCCAGAACGCCTTCGACATCCGTCAACAGCAGAAGCCGTGACGCACCCGTCGCAATAGCGATGGCGCCCGCCGCCGTATCCGCATTGATGTTGAAGGTCTCGCCATCCGCGCCGAGCCCGAGCGGCGCGATCACGGGAATGATTTCCGAAGACGCAAATACGTTCAGGATACGGGGATCGACCTTGGTCGGCTGGCCCACGAATCCCAGGTCGAGCACGCGTTCGATATTGGAATCCTCGTCGCGGGTCGTCCGCGTCAGCTTCGTCGCCTGGATCAGGCCCGCATCCTTGCCGGACAGGCCCGCGGCCCGCCCGCCGGCGCCGGCAATCGCAGCGACGATTTCCTTGTTGATGCTGCCGGACAGGACCATTTCAACGATTTCCACCGTTGCCGCATCCGTCACCCGCAAACCATCGACGAATTCGCTTTTGATTTTCATCCGTTCCAACATCGCGCCGATCTGCGGGCCACCGCCATGCACCACGACCGGATGCAGGCCAACCTGCTTCAGCAGCACGACATCACGCGCAAAGGCGCGGGACAGCGCCGCATCGCCCATCGCATGACCGCCATATTTTACGACGATGGTCTGGCCGGCATATTGCCGCATGTAAGGCAATGCCTCCGTCAGGATATCAGCTTTCGCAAGCCATTCTTCGCGCTGGATTTTACTGCTATCGTCCATTTTCCCGTCCCGGTTTCGCTGCAGTCGCGGATTTTATAGCAGAGGCTTTGGCGCCGCCACCATCGACAATACTGTCCGCATGTCGTCAACGCCGTTTCCGGTGCGTGAACTTGTCATCAGAATTTCCGGAATAGCCGCCGCGCGTTTTTTCAGTTTGCCGACGATATCGGCGGCGCATGCCGTTAACGCGACCGCTTTCACCTTATCCGTTTTCGTCAGGACGATCTGGTAGGGCACTGCCGCCTTGTCCAGCATATCCATGATTTCCGCATCATTCGCCTTCAGGCCGTGGCGGCTGTCGATCAGCAGGCAGATCCTGCGCAGCCCGACACGACCGCGCAGGTAGTCGCGAACCAGGCGGGTCCAGGCATGCACATCCGTTTTCGCGGCGCGCGCATAACCGTATCCCGGCAGGTCGACCAGCATGAGCCGGCCACCGAGGTTGAAAAAATTGATCTGCTGCGTCCGGCCCGGCGAGTTGCTTGTCCGGGCCAGCGTCTTGCGTCCGGTCAGCGCATTCACGAGGCTGGATTTGCCGACATTGGAGCGGCCGGCGAAAGCGACTTCGGGCAGCCCGTCGGGCGGTAATCCCGCAAGATTGGCAACGCCCATGACGAATTCGCACTGCTGCGCAAAAAGGAGCCGTCCTTCCTCGATTTCCGCGTCTGAGAATTCGAAGGTCAGCTTTTCTTTCCCTTGGTGGAGCCGCCGCCAATCGCAACACCCTGGCGGCGCATGATCACATATTGCTGGGCAATCGACAGCGTATTGTTCCAGGCCCAGTAAATAACCAGCCCGGCCGGGAAATTGGCCAGCAGGAAGGTGAACAGCAAGGGCAGGAACATGAACACCTTGGCCTGCACCGGATCGGCGGGCGCCGGGTTCAGCTTCTGCTGCAGGTACATGGTCAGGCCCATGATCAGCGGCCATACGCCGAGATTGGCGAGCGTGAGGTAGGCCGGAATATCCCAGGGGAAGAAACCGAAACCGGTCAGGATCCCCGCCGGGTCCGGCGCGGAAAGATCGTGAATCCAGCCGAAGAACGGCGCATGCCGCATCTCGATATTGACAAACAACACCTTGTAGAGCGCGAAGAACACCGGAATCTGAACAAGAATCGGCAGACAGCCGGCAGCCGGATTGGCGCCTTCCTTCTTGTACAGCGCCATCATCTCCTGGTTCAGTTTCGCCCGGTCGTCGCCATATTTCTCGCGTAGCTCCAGCAGGCGCGGCTGCAGGAGCTTCATCTTGCTCATCGAGACATAGGACTTGTTGGCGAGCGGGAAAAACAGCAGCTTCACGAAGACGGTCAGCGCCAGGATCGCAAGCCCGAAATTACCCAGATAGGTATACAGCCAGTCGATCGCGTAGAAAATCGGTTTCGTCAGGTAGTAGAGATATCCGAAATCGACCGCCTTGTCAAAGTCGTATACGCCCAATTCGGACTCGTATTTGTCCAGAAGACGAACTTCCTTGGCGCCGGCGAACAGATGCGTGGCGGATTCGGCCGTACCCCCTGCCGGTATTGTCTGTGCCTCGGATACGTAGTCCGTCTGATACAGCGGCTGGGCGCCTTTAGAATCCGCAATATACCGAATCTTGACCGGGGTTCTTTTGTCGGGAATCAGTGCGACCAGCCAGTATTTGTCGGTTATCCCGAGCCAGCCGCTGACGACGTCAAACTGCTGCGGACCCTTGTCGCGCAGTTCATCATAATCGATTTCGTGTAGAATTTCGTCCAGAACACCGATGAGGCCCTCATGCAGAATGAAGAAGCCCTCGGTCTTGGGAGTCCCCGTCCGGGATATCAGCCCGAATGGCGTCAGGGTCACCGGATTTCCCGCGGTATTCCGGACGCGCTGCACGGTCTGGATCATGAAATTGGCGTCGATGGAAAATGTCTGTTCGAACAGCAGACCGGCGCCGTTGTCCCACGACAGCGTGACGGGCGATTCTGCGGTCAGCACGGAGCCGTTCGCCTGCCATACCGTATAAAAAGACGGCAGGACAACATCCTTCGGCCCGATCCAGCCGAAACTCGCATAATAGGGCTTTTCGCCTTTCGTCGGCTGCAGCAGAACGATATTCGCGCTGTCCGGTTCCAGTGTCTCGCGATAATCCTTCAGTACAACGTCGTCGATCCGGGCGCCCTGCAGGGAGATGGACCCCCGGACCCGGGGTGAATCGATCTTGATGCGGGGAGTCTGCGACAGCGCTGCCGCCCGGCTCTGCGCTGCGTCCGGCGCCGGCGTCGCCAATCCCGCCGCACCGGCGTTCGGGCCCGGTCCGACCGGAATCATCGGCGCCGGGGTACCGTCCGGCAGGGTCGGGGCCATTTGCGGGCTGCCGGGCTGCGCCGCCTGGTTCTGCTGCTGCAGTTCCTGTTGCGCCTGTTGTGCCTGCTGGCGCTGCTCCTGTTTCGGCGCCTCGATAAAATAATTCCAGCCCACCAGAATCATGATGGAAATGACGATGGCCACAAAAACGTTTTTCTGATCGCTCATACGTGTTGTTCCCATTCGTCTTTTCGGGAGGCGCGCGTTTCGCGGCGCTCCGGTACCGGGTCATAACCGCTGCCGCCCCAGGGATGGCAACGCCCAACCCGCCGCACGGCCAGCCAGCCGCCCGCCAGCGCGCCATGATCATGGATTGCGGTTTTTGCATAGTTCGAGCAGGTCGGCCAATAGCGGCAATGCGCCGGCAGCAGCGGCGACACGACCAATTGATAGAACCGAATCAGGATTCGCAGCGCGCGCGCCGCCGGGGTTGCCGGGACCGGCATCCGGTCCGTCTCCGCTTTTTTAACCATCCCGCCATACCTTGAGTCGCTTCAACGCGGATTCAAGGTCCTTTATCAATTCGTCGAATGGCCGGATGGCCGTATTGTGTCTTGCGATCATCACGTAGTCATGGCCCTGCCGCGCATGGCGGGGCATAACCTGTTCCGCAACGGCCCGCAAGCGCCGCTTGGCCCGATTCCGCAGAACCGCGTTTCCAACCTTGCGGCTGGCCGTGATACCCACCCGCAGGGGACTATCGGCCGCCTGCTGCGCCGCCGTTTGCAGCACAAGCCCCGATGCGGCGGAACTCTGCCGCGCCCTCGTGACACGCACAAAGTCCGCACGCCGCTTTAAACGGTCGTACGGCGTGCGCATGCGTTACAATCTGTCGGGCTGGCTTCAGGCAGAGAGGCGCTTGCGGCCTCTTGCGCGGCGCCGCGCGAGGACCGTGCGGCCGCCCGTGGTCGCCATCCGGCTACGAAACCCGTGGCGCCGCTTACGGACAAGACGACTGGGCTGATAGGTACGTTTCACGGTGGCTCTCCGAATTCTGGCTTGAAAATCTGGCCGCTGTATAAATTGTGCGTTACATCAAGTCAATCCGGCGCGGTCGGTCTGCTACAACTTGGCACGGGCATGATATACGCATGCAATGGCCGGTCAGGGCGGCGATTCGGGAAGGAAAGACATCACGTGAACAATCCAGATGTCGATTCACCGTCGAAAGGGGACGGAAATCCCCCGTTCGACGCCAGGCGTCTGTGGCCGGTTGCCGTGCTGCTGGCGGGACTTGGCGCCTATTATGCCTTCGGGCTGGACAGGTATTTCAGTTTCGACGTGCTGCGCGAGAACCGGGTGGTCCTGCTGGATCTGGTCGCGCAAAACGCCATTGTCGCCGCGGTGCTGTTTTCCGCCCTGTATATTTTGGTCGTCGCTTTTTCCCTGCCGGGGGGCGCCTTTCTGACGATCGCCGCAGGATTTCTGTTCGGGCCGTTTACGGGTGCCGCCTATGTCGTGGTCGCCGCGACAATCGGCGCCACATTGCTGTTTCTGATCGCCAAAACCGCCTTCGGCGACGCCTTGCGCCGCCGCATGGGACCCGCATTGCAGAAAATGGAAGCCGGCTTCCGGGAAAATGCCTTCAGCTATCTTCTCGTCCTCCGGCTGATACCCCTGTTTCCGTTTTTCGTGGTCAATCTGGTGCCGGCCTTCCTTGGCGTATCGTTGCGGACCTATTTCCTGGCCACGCTGATCGGCATCATTCCCGGCACCTTCGTCTTCGCACAGGTCGGCGCCGGGCTGGGAAGCATATTCGACAGCGGCGAAACCTTCACCGTGTCGGGTATCCTCACCCCGGATATCATCCTGGCCCTGACGGGCTTGGCGCTTCTTTCGCTCGCGCCGATCCTGTACAAGAAGCTGAAAGCGAAGCGGCGGAGCGATTGACTAACCGGGGCAGCGACAAGCGTCAGACCGCCAGCGCATCCCGGAAAAAGGTGAAGTAAACGCCATGATGCGCAGCCTTTCAGCACGCCTTCTGGTTCTGACCGTTCTGTTTGTCATGTTCGCGGAAATACTGATTTTCGTGCCGTCCGTGGCGCGGTTCCGCCATGACTGGCTGACGGAGCGGTTGAGCGCGGCGCATCTGGCCATCCTGGCGCTGGATGTCGCCCCTGAAGGCATGGTCGATGACCGGATGCGCGAAGAATTGCTGGTGCATGTCGGCGCCTACGCGATCAATGTTCACCGCGGCGGGGCGAAACTCGTCCTGGCCAGGGATACGCCGCCGCCCCTGCAGGAATCGATTGACCTGGGGGAAAGCAGTACGCTTGACCTCGTTATGGACGCGCTCATGGTGCTCAGCCGGACTGACGCCCGGGTGGTGCGTATTATCGGCCCCTCGCCGCAGAATCCCGAAACGATAATAGAAGTCGTCATCGAGGAACGGCCCTTGCAGGCGGCGCTGATCGACTTTGGCTGGCGTGTTTTCCTGCTTTCCCTCGTGATTTCGCTGTTTACCGCGGGGCTGGTCTATCTTTCGCTGCACTGGCTGATGGTACGGCCGATGCGGCGGATCACCGAAAGCATGACCCGCTTTCGCGAAGACCCGGACGACCTGCGCAATATCATCGAACCGTCGGCGCGCAGTGATGAAATCGGCGTCGCCCAGCATGAACTCGCGGCCATGCAGGGTGTCCTGCGCGCCTCCCTGCGGCAAAGGGGCCGGCTCGCGGCGCTCGGCACGGGTGTGGCGAAGATCAACCACGACCTGCGCGGCATCCTGTCCTCGGCATTGCTGGTTTCCGACCGGCTGGAAAACAGCGGCGATCCCGAGGTCAGACGAGTCACGCCGACACTTGTTTCCGCGATCGACCGCGCCGTCGCACTGTGCGACGACACGCTGGACTATGTCCGCTACGATCACGCGGCCATGCGGCTCAGCCGGTTTCCCATCGCATCGCTCGTCGCTGATGTGCGGGCCACGGGCTATATGTCGAATGACCAGCCGTTGATCATCGAATGCGCGGTGGATCCCGGCGTGACCGTCAATGCGGACCGTGAACAGGTTTTGCGTATCCTTGGCAATATCCTGCAAAATTCGGCGGAAGCCGGCGCAACCGACGTGGTTATCCGTTCCCAGGTCGCCGAAGGCAAGGTTGCCCTTTTGATAGAGGACAACGGGCCCGGCCTGCCGGAACGGGCGCGCAAACGGTTGTTCGAACCCTTCGAGGGGTCGGTCCGCGCCGGCGGTACGGGCCTCGGCCTGGCGATTGCGCGGGAGTTGACGCGCAATCACGGCGGGGACCTGATACTCGACGCCACCGGCGATTCCGGCACCACCTTCCGCCTGACCCTTCCGGTAGTGCAGCCCGGATTGAAGCGATAGGCCCGGTCAGTCCAGCGCCAGGGTCAGGGATTTCAGATACGCGGTTTCCGGCAGATGCGGATGGACCGGATGGTCGGGGCCGGCCCCCGCATCGCGCAGTATCCGGCCGGTCCGCCGGGCATCGCCGATCCCCCGCCGGATCGCCTCGCGGAACAGGTCCGGCGTCATGTGATGCGAACACGAGGCGACGAACAGAATTCCGCCTGGCGCGACCAGTCGCGCCGCCAGCCGCGCCATTTTCTGATAGGCGCGGCTTCCCGCCCCGATATCCTTGCGTGTCCGGACGAAAGCAGGCGGGTCGGCGACAACGATATCGTATCGCTCACCGGCGGCATCCTGCCGTTCCATTTCCTCGAAAGCATCCGCCTTGACGAAATTGCAGCGGCCCTCGACGCCGTTCCGCGCCGCCGATGCCGCCGCATCGTCCAGCGCCGTCGCGGAGCGGTCGATCAGCGTCGCATTTGCCGCGCCCGCCCGAAGCGCCTGGATCGCAAACCCGCCGCCGTAGCAGTAAACATCGATCATCCGGAGATTCCCGGCGAGGGACGCAATGAAGGCCCGGTTAGGCCGCTGGTCATAGAACCAGCCAGTTTTCTGCCCTGCCGCCGGATGGGTGGTGAATTCCGCACCGTTTTCCCGCACCAGAACCGGCGTTTCGCGATCGCCCCGCAGCGTCGTCACCGCTTTCGGCAATCCTTCAAGTTCGCGGCTGGCGCTGTCATTGCGCAGGATGATGGTCTGCGCGGCAAGCACCCGGTCCAGTGCGGCAATCACCGTATCGGTCAGGCGGTCCATGCCCGCCGTATTGAACTGGATCACCGCAGCATCGCCATAGCGGTCGATAATCAGCCCCGGCAAACCATCCGCCTCGGCATGGATCAACCGGTAATATGGTTCAGGGAACATCCGGTCACGCAGGCGCAGCGCCGCCCGCAGGCGTTCTTCGAAAAACCCGGCGTCCAGCACGATATCGCCGCGCGGGTCGACGATGCGTCCCGCCAGCAGCGTATGCGGATTGTAAATCGCCGTGCCGAAATTCTCGCCATTGTCGCCGACAACATTGACGACCGCGCCGGTCTCGAACGCGGCTTCCGATTTGGCGATTTCGTTGGAAAACACCCAAGGATGACCTGTCTTGATGCGCTTGTGCCGCCCCGACAGCAGGCGAATGACCGGATACATGCCCATCAGCGCCCCATCGCCACGCCTTCGCGGCGCGGGTCGGCGCCGCCGACCAGGCCGTGCGGCGTGATTTCAATGCCGTGCAGGCCCGACGTGTGGCTCCGGATGGCAATATTGTGGCCCAGCGCCATCAGCGCGGCGCGATAGGATTCCGCCGCTGTCCCCTGTTCCAATTCCGTTTCCTTGCTGTTTCTGTTTGCGAAATGCGGCAGGGCGATGGCCGACTGGATATCCATGTCCCAGTCGAGCACCGCAATAACCGTCTTTGCGACATAGCCAATGATACTCGTACCACCCGGCGACCCGATCGCAAGACGTAATTCGCCATCCGGGCCGAAGACGAAGGTCGGCGACATGGAGGAGCGTGGACGCTTGCCGGGTCCGGCCCGATTGACATGCGCCACCCCGTTCTTGCGCGGACGAAAGGCGAAATCGGTCAACTGGTTGTTCAGGAAGAACCCGCCCGCCATGACGCGGGACCCGAAGCCGATGGCGATCGAGGTCGTGAACGACACCGCATTGCCCCGCGCATCGACAATCGACATGTGCGACGTGGAGGGTTGCTCGTCCATTTCGCCGCCCCCCAGCCCGGCCTGTTCGGGCAGGTCGCCCGGCTGCGCCATGCCCATGTCCCTGTCAGGGTTGATCAGCGCACCGCGCCGCTGCAGGTAATCCGGGTCCAGCAGGGATTTTACCGGCACCGGAATGACGTCCGCATCGCCCATATACCGGCCGCGGTCCGCGTAGGCGAGCCGCGCCGCCTGGGTATACAGATGTACGGCGCGGGCGGATTGCGCCCCCAGTTCCTTCAGGTCGAACGGCGCCAGATACCCCAGGATCATGGCGACAGTCAGCCCGCCGGTCGATGGCGGCCCCATCCCGCAGATGCGATAGGCGCGATAGGGCGCGCAGACCGGGTCGCGCTGTTTCGCCTCGTACCCTGCCAGATCGGCCAGGGTCAAGAGGCCCGGATTGTCCGGCGTCGCCACGGCGGCGACAATCTCCCGCCCAATCGACCCCGTATAAAAGGCATCGGCGCCTTCCGTCGCGATCAGCCGCAGTGACTGCGCGAACGGCCTGTTGACGAGGCGGTGGCCGACCGGCAAGGGTGCGCCGCCGGCGTCGAACAGGTATTCCCGCGCCGCGCTAAAACGTTGCAGGTATCTGGACTCGCTGGCCAGCCTGTGCAGCCGGGGCGAAATGGCGAAACCGGCCTCGGCCAGTTCGATTGCCGGCGTGAAGAGATCCGCCCAGGGCAGCACGCCATGTTGCCGGTGCGCCGCTTCCAGCATCCGCAGGACACCCGGCACCCCGACCGAGCGGCCGCCGACACGCGCATCCCACCGCGCCACCGGCTCCCCATCCGGGCCCAGGAACAGGTCCTCACCGACGGCAGCCGGTGCTGTTTCCCGGCCATCAAAACTGCTCAGGGATTTTGCCGCCGCGTCTCAGTGCAGCAGAAAGCCCCCGCCGCCGATCCCGGAACTTTGCGGTTCGACCAGATTCAGCACCATCTGGACGGCGATGGCGGCATCGACGGCGCTGCCGCCCCGGTCCAGAATATCGTACCCCGCCCTTGCCGCCAGCGGATTGGCCGCCGCAACCATGAAGGATTTCGCGGTAACCGCCTGTTTCGGGGTAAAGCCGCTGGCCCCTTCCGGCTCGGCGCGTTGCGCCGCCGCGGGCGGCATCCAGCCGTATAACAGTACAATGATGAACAGCGCGCAGCGGCGCAGGCAGACCGGCATGTCGTTATCCCGAAAATTGCAGATCCCATTGTAAAGTCTAAGGAGCGCCGGGGATATGGTGGAGCGCGCCCGGAGGCGTCCCGGATGCACAATTATTGTGCTTCGCAACAATTGGGCTTATTGTGCTACCGCCTAAGCGGAATTTGACGCATCCCGGATACAGGACAATCGTAGAAAATGGGCGCCAAAACCAGAACCGATACGATCGCCGCCCCATCGACGGGCGATGCAAAGACAGCGAAGAGCAATAAAATCACCGTTGTCCGGGATGTCGAGAGCCTCCGCGTCCATACGCGGGCCTGGCGGAAGAATGGTGAAACCATCGGGCTCATTCCGACGATGGGCGCCCTGCATGAGGGGCACCTGTCGCTGGTGCAGGCGGCACTGCGCGATTGCGACCGGGCCATCGCGACGATTTTCGTCAATCCGGCGCAGTTCGCGCCGACCGAGGATTTCGAAGCCTATCCCCGCGACGAGGCCGACGATATCGCCAAGCTGGACCGGATGAAGACGGATCTGTTGTTCGCGCCCGATGTCGCCGAAATGTATGCCGACGGTTTCTCCACCAGCGTCACCGTTTCCGGCATCACCGCGGGATTATGCGGCGCATCGCGACCGCATTTCTTTGGCGGCGTCGCGACCGTCGTCAACAAGCTGTTCATGCAGTCCCTGCCGGACCGCGCCTATTTCGGCGAAAAGGATTATCAGCAGCTTCAGGTCATCCGGCGTATGGTCCGCGATCTCGACATCCCTGTCCAGGTCGTCGGCGTGCCGACGGTCCGCGAGAAAGACGGCCTCGCCATGTCCTCCCGCAACTGGTACCTGACCCCCGAAGAGCGCGCGACCGCGCCCCTTCTGCACCAGACCCTGCAGGAGACGGCCGCCGCTGTCGCCGCCGGCGAAGCCTGTGCGGATGCCATCGCGCGGGGCCGGGCGACGCTGGACAAGGCCGGTTTCGCGCGGATCGATTACCTGGCGATCTGCGACGCGGAAACGCTGGCGCCACTGGACATCGTGGATCGCCCCGCGCGGGCGCTGGTCGCGGCCGTGCTGGGCTCAACGCGGCTTATCGACAATATACCGGTACCGCCGCGTCCCTGAACCGAACCTTCAGCGGCGGCCGGCAATCGGTTCGGCGTAAACCGGTTCGATAGTCCGCTGTTAACAAGCGGTTTTGATCGCTGACGTCGGGGTTATCGCGGCGCCAATTGCGGCGATGAT
>JAQCHR010000042.1 GCA_027619655.1 Pseudomonadota bacterium | reverse complement strand
GGGGGAAAGCCAAGGCGATGATCCCGACCAGTAGCCCGCCGCAGGCGGGCCGCAGCCAGACCGGGATATTGGCCTTCTGCACGACATTCTGGGAAAAAGCGATGGAATGCATGAAGATGATTGCCATGATCGCGCTGATCACGCCGAGCAGTGCAAAGGCAGGGAATTCAAGAAACGAGACGACCTTGTATTCCCGGATCAGAAAAGCCGGGAAGTCGCCGAAATAGATGCGGCTGACAATTGTACCGGTCACCGACGCAATGACGATGGGCGCGAAGGCCTTCAGCGCATAATGGCCGATGACCACCTCCAGCGCGAAAAAGACACCGGCGATCGGCGCGTTGAAAGATGCCGCAACGGCCGCGGCGACGCCGCAGCCCAGCAGGGTCCGCGCCAGCGCGCGGCCAAGATGCAGCTTGTCGGCGACAAAGGCGCTCAGGGTCGCGCCCAGATGGACAACCGGCCCCTCGCGACCCGCCGAGGCGCCGGCGCCGAGCGATATCGCGCTGATGACGGCGGATACGATTCCGCTGCGCAGGTTCATTTCCGCATTGCGCAGGGTCGCGGCTTCGATCACGTCCGCGACCGCGTGAACGCGCCCGCCCGGCATGGCATAGTGGATCAGCAGGCCGACGATCAGTCCGCCGCCGGTGGTCGCCAGCAGGATACGCCAGAAGGGCAGATCGCCGGCCAGGGTGAAAACGGATTCCGAATCGAAACCGAGCGCAATTTCCTGGACCAGGGAAATGCCTTCGCGGAAGACAATAGCCGCCCCGCCGCCGAGGAGGCCCACAACGGCCGCCAGGATCGTCAGAATGATCTGCTCGTTCTTGACCATCCGGCCAAGACGCTGCAGCGGCTTTTCTAATGGTCGAAAATGCAAAATCGTGCCGTGAACATAGCGCGTGCCGCTATCGCAAATGCATTAAGGCAAAGATTCGGCCGCACGGCAACGTGTTCGCCGGATACAGGCGTCCGTTACCCTTCGAGCTCGGCGTGCTCCAGCTCGTGCTCGGTAACCACGCGGTTCTGGCCGGTCGCCTTCGCGTGGTAAAGGCCCTGGTCGGCGCGCTGGATCAGATCGGGCAGCGACTCGCCGGCCTTGAAGACCGCAACGCCCATGGACATCGTGATATTGCCGAAATCCTCGCCGGTCGCTTTCTTGCGAATCCGCTTGGACGCGACGGTGTTCCGGACCTTTTCGGCGAAACTCCGCGCCCATTCGATATCGACCTTCGGCATGACGATGGCAAATTCCTCGCCGCCTTACCGCGCCGGCGTGATGTTGTCCGTATTCTCGGTTTCCTGCCGCAGGATCATGCCGACAAGCTTCAGGACCTGGTCGCCCACCTGATGGCCGTAATTGTCGTTGAATTTCTTGAAGTGGTCGATATCGCCCAGCATCAGACAGAGGCTGTCGCCGGATTCCATCGCTTCGGCGGCTTCCTGGCGCAGGCAGACATCGAAAAACTTGCGGTTGGCGATGCCGGTCAGGGCATCTGTCATTGCTTCCTTTTGCGAATTCTCAAGGTTCTGGCGAAGGGTCTGGATTTCGCCTGACGATTTTTCCAGCCGGCCCTTCAGCAGGGCATTCTGCGCCTGCATGTCCCGGGTATCGGACACCAGCGATTCGACAGCGCGGCGCAACCCGTCCAGGTCGCCGGCGCGCGCCATGTTTCCCAGGTTGCTTTCCAGGGACTCACTGTAGGTATCGACGCCACTGCTCGCTTCCTTCAAGAAACCGAGAACGGTTCCCATCGATTTCTCGATCGCCTGCCCGGCGGTAACGACGGCGGTTGCCGCATCGTTTTCGGCGAAATACTCATCGTGCAGGGAGCGGTTCTGCTCCAGTGTAAAGGGCTGCTTGTTCGAAACAAGAATTTCCAACGTCTTGCTGAGCTTTTCGTTCCGGCCGCTGGCATGCGTATACCAGATTTCGAAATTTTCCGGCGTCTTCGCGATCCGATGCTCGGCCATAAGCTGCATCGCAGCGTCCGCATATTCCGTCGCCTGATCAAGACCGTCGTCATTTTTCATGCTTACTACCACAACCCGAAAATTAGCCGCAGCAATTATGCGGTAATAAAAGTAACCAAGACGTTACGGACGCCGCCGAATTATGGCTATTTATATTACAAACGCGACCTCAAATTTTCTTTTTTCGCCGAATTCCAATCTTTCTGCCGAGTTTTTCCGGCAATTCGAGACAGCGGTGGCGATCCCCGATTTCGGCGATCCGCTGCTGCAACGCGGCGCCCATGGGGGATATACGGCGGTCCTGAAGGCTGATATGGACCGCCATAATTTCATTGGTTGCCGCGAGGTAGCCTTTTCCGGCATGGAACATTTCGTGGAAAAAATGCAGCCGCTTTTCATCGAAATCGATAATCCGCGTGACAAAGCGCAGCGGATCGCCTTCCAGGACCTCACCCAGATAGGACACGTTCATATCGACGACGAATGTCGTGCTGTCCGTAGCCGTCTTGTAGGCATTGTCGAGACCGATATGGTCGAAGAACGCGTCGGTCGCATAATCGAAGGCGAGCACGTAATACGCGACATTCATATGGCCGTTATAGTCGATCCACTCGGGCCGCACGACATCGGTATATAGCTGCAGCAGGGTTTCTTCGTTGTCCATGACACCGGTCCCGTTTCGGGTTAACCCCGGTCGCTAAACAGAAAAATATTTTGCGTCCGGGTGCAGGATGACGATTGCGCTGGTCGATTGTTCGGGATGAAGCTGGTATTCGTCCGACAGTTCTATACCGATCCGATCAGCGCCGAGCAATGACAGGATCATGCTCTGGTCCTCCACCTTCGGACAGGCCGGATACCCGAATGAATACCGGCTGCCGCGATATTCCTGTTGCAGCATTTTTTCAATTTCGCGGGCCTCCTCGCCGGAAAATCCCAGCTCGGCGCGGATCCGTTTATGGGTATATTCCGCCATCGCTTCGGCCATTTCGACGCCGAGCCCGTGCAGATACAGGTAATCCTGGTAGCGGTCTTCGCCGAACCAGTACCGCGCCACTTCGGAAGCGTGCTGCCCCATGGTGACGACCTGCAGGGCGACCACATCCCGGTTTTCCGGCCCCTGCGCGATATCGCGCACATAATCCGCGATGCATTTGTTATCGCCGTCCGCCTGCCGGGGCAGGGCGAAACGGGCCGCCTCGGTCACGCCGTCGGTGTCAAAAAGGACAAGATCGTCCCCGTCGCCTGCAGCTTTCCAATACCCGTAGGCGGCCTGCGGCACCAGGATGTCCTGCTGTACCGCGACATCGACGATCCGTTTGAGGATCGGGCGCAATTCCTTTTTCGCCCAGGCCATGTACTCGGTCAGGCTGCGCCCGTCCTTCCGATAGCCCCATTGGAACTGGAACAGCATCCTTTCGTTCAAAAACGGCATAAGCGTCGGGACCGGAACACGGGCAATGATGCGCGGGCCCCAGAATGGCGGCTCCGGGACTTCCGATTCCGGTATCGACGAACGCCGCCGGCGGACCTGTTCCGCCGTTGCCGGCGCGGATTGCCGTTTCGCCCGGCCCAGCGTTTTTTTCGTGTTGGTGGGACGGGTCGCGCGTTTTGCCGCGACGGCCGAAATATGGTCGCTGAAACCGCCGTTCACGACCTTGTCCATCAGGTGCAAGCCGTCGAAGGCATCGCGCGCGTAGGCCACCTGGCCGCATTCATAGGCCCTGACGCAGTCCTCCTCGACATAGGCGCGGGTCAGGGCCGCCCCACCGAGAATGACGGGAATGGCAATGCCGGCGCGGCTCATTTCTTCGAGGTTTTCACGCATGACCACGGTCGACTTGACCAGCAGCCCCGACAGGCCGACCGCGTTGGCGCGGTGCGCCTCAACAGCCGTCATGATATTTGCGATTGGCTGCTTGATACCCAGGTTCACGACCTCATAGCCATTGTTGGTGAGGATGATATCGACCAGGTTCTTGCCGATGTCGTGCACGTCGCCCTTGACCGTCGCAAGGACAATTGTCCCTTTCTTCTGGCCTTCCACCCGCTCCATATGCGGCTCCAGGCAGGCGACAGCCGCCTTCATCGTTTCCGCGGATTTCAGCACGAACGGCAGCTGCATCTTGCCGGCACCGAACAGTTCGCCGACCGTCTTCATGCCGTCCAGCAGGAAGGTGTTCACGATGTGCAGCGGCTCGTGCGTCGTCATCGCTTCCGCCAGGTCCGCTTCCAGCCCCTGCCGGTCGCCATCGACGATTCGAAGCGACAGGCGCTCCTCGACATTTTCCGGACGCGCCTTCTTCACGGCCTGCGCCGCCGTCCGGCCTTCGAAGAGACCGAGGAATTCGCCGAGCGGGTCGTAGCCCTCACGCCGGCGGTCGAAGATCAGGTCTTCGGCAACCGCGGCCTCGCGCTCGGGAATGGCGTGCAGCGGCATGATCTTGCTGACATGCAGGATGGCGCCGGTCATGCCACGCTTGACGGCGTGGTCGAGGAAAACCGAATTCAGGACATGCCGCGCGGCAGCATTGATGCCGAAGGAAATGTTGGAAAGCCCCAGGATAATCTGGCATTCCGGCATCTCGCGGGCGATCATCTCGATCGCGTCCAGGGTATTCACGCCCAGCAGGCGATCATCCTCATTGCCGGTACAGATGGTGAAGGTAAGGGGATCGAACAGCAGGTCCGCCGGCGGCAGGCCGTGTTTGGTGACCGCGAAATCATACAGGCGTTTCGCGATGCGCAGCTTTTCATCGGCCGTTTTCGCCATGCCGTCTTCGTCGATGGTTAGGGCGATGACCCCGGCGCCGAACTGCCGCGCCAGTTGCAGCCGTTTTTCCGCCGCTTCCTCGCCATCCTCGAAATTGATGGAATTGATGATCGGCTTGCCACCGTACAGCCGCAGGGCGGATTCGAGGACCGGCAGCTCCGTTGAATCGATCACCAGCGGCGCATCGATCGAACCGCGCATGCTGGTGACAACCGCGTTCATTTCCCGAACCTCGTCCCGGCCGACAAACGCCGTGCAGACGTCGATCGCATGGCTGCCCTCGCGCACCTGATCGCGCCCCATTTCGACGCAGGCATCCCAGTTCTGCGCTTCCTGGAGTTCGCGGAACTTCTTGCTGCCATTAGCATTGCAGCGTTCGCCGATGGAAAAGACGGCGTTTTCCTGTCGATAGGCCATCGCGCCATAAAGCGATGCGACCGAGGGAACCCATACCGGCGTCCGGTCGGAGGGCCGGGGCCTGTATCCGTCCGCCGCCATGCCGCGCAGCATCGCATCGAGCGCGGCAATGTGCGTCGCGTCGGTGCCGCAGCAACCGCCGATCAGGTTGACGCCGTCCTCGCCGACGAACCGGGTCAGCCAGTTCGCCATTTCGGTTGCGCCGAGCGGGTAATGCGGCGCGCCGTCCAGCAGTTCCGGCAAGCCGGCATTCGGCTGTACGGAGATCAGCCGGGGCCAGTTTTCGCCGAGCCATTTGACATGCTCCGACATCTCCTGCGGCCCGGTCGCGCAGTTCAGCCCGAGCAGATCGACGTCGAGCGCGTGGATGATGGTTGCGGCCGCAGCGATATCGGTGCCGACCAGCAATGTTCCGGTAGTTTCAACCGTCACCTGAACAAAAACCGGTTTTGAAACGCCGGTATCGCGCTGCGCGCGCCTGACACCATTCACCGCGGCCTTGATTTGCAGCGGGTCCTGGCAGGTCTCGATCAGAAAGCCGTCGGCCCTGCCCGCGATCAACCCGCCGGCCTGAATGAAAATGGCGGCTTCCAGGCTGTCGTAGTCGATATGCCCGAGGCTGGGTAGCCGGGTTCCCGGCCCTATCGAACCGAGGACAAAACGCTGCCTGCCGTCATCCGGCATGGAAGCGATGGCCTGCCGCGCCAGTTCGCCGGCGATGCGGTTGATTTCGGGCGCCTGGTCGGCGAGATCGAATTCCGCAAGGGTGATCGGGGACCCGCCAAAGCTGTTGGTCTGGATAATGTCGGAACCGGCCGTGAGATACGTCCGGTGCACGTCGATGACGAAATCCGGCCGCGAAAGGTTCAGGATTTCCGTACAGTTTTCAGCGCCGCGATAATCCGAATCAGTGTCCAGATCCGCCGCCTGGGCAAGGCTGCCCATGCCGCCGTCGCAGAGGAGAACGCGTTCGCGAAGCGCCGTCAGTAAATCGGTCAATTTTCAGGCCTTTGTTTTTCCGGGTCGGAGGCCCAGGCGCCAGCAGATGGCGTAAACCAGATCCGCCCGGTTAAGCGTATAGAAGTGGAAATTATCGATCCCTTCGGACCGCAGGCGCTGGCACTGGTCGTCGGCGACCGAAACGGCGACGAATTTCCGGGTTTCCGGGTCGTCGTCCAGACCATCGAACAGTTCGGCCATCCAGCCCGGAACCGCGGCACCGCATCGCGCGCTGAACTCGATGACCTTGGCAAAATTGGTCACCGGCAGGATGCCCGGTGTCATGGGAACCGTTATGCCCGCCGCCGCCGCGCGATCCCGGAATCGCAGATACAGGTCAGTATCGAAAAAATACTGCGTAATGGCCCGGGTGGCGCCGGCATCGATCTTGCGTTTCAGGTTGTCCATATCGGCTTCCGGCGATGCCGAGTCCGGATGCGATTCCGGATAGGCCGCCACCGAAATTTCGAAATCCGCGATGCGTTTCAGGCCACCGACCAGGTCTTCCGCATTCCGGTAACCTTGCGGATGCGGACTGTAGGCGCCGGCGCCGGGCGGCATGTCGCCGCGCAGGGCGACAATCTTCCGTATGCCCGCCTCCCACCAGCCGGTGGCGATTTCGTCGACATCCGCCTTGCTGGCGCCGACGCAGGTGAGATGCGCCGCGACATCGATACAGGTTTCCGACTGGATCCGGCGGACGACCCGGTCGGTCCGGACGCGCGTGGAGCCGCCGGCGCCATAGGTAACGGATACAAAAGAGGGCGCAAGCGGCGCCAGCCGGGCCGTAACCTCCCAGAGGCGTTCCTCGCCGGCATCATTGTTTGGCGGAAAGAATTCGAAACTTACGGATGGAATGTTGCTCACGACACCTCTCTTTGCGGTCTGCTTCTATTCTCAATGTCTTGCGAAACCCTTTCGACGGCATCGCTCCGCTATTGCGCCGGTTCCGTTTTGACTTCCGGGCGCTGTGCGCACCAAAGGCAAACAGTCAACGGATCGCCATGTAACCGCGTTGGCGCGGCCGGCACCAGCCCCGCCCGATTCAGCCAGTTGGCAATCTCTTCATCCGTAAATCCCAGCCGCCGGTGCGCATGGTCCAGCCGCAGCGACTCTTCGCGATGGGGCGCGAAATCGATGACAATCAGCCGGCCGCTAGGCCGCAGCACCCGGGCGGCCTCCAGGATGGCGTCCCCGGGCGCGTCGGCATAGTGCAGAACCTGGTGGATCGTGACGGAATCGAACGACCCGCTGGGCACGGGAAGCTGGTAAATGTCGCCAAGCCTTACCTGGCAGTTTCGCAGTCCCGCCCGCTCCAGGTTGGCGCGCGCCACGGCAAGCATTTCGCGGGACAGGTCGATCCCGACGGCGCGTTTTGCCGATTTTCCGTAGAGTTCAAGCATGCGGCCTGTCCCCGTGCCGATATCAAGCAGTTCTCCGATATCGTCGGGCGGCAATAACTTCTGGATCGCGCGTTCGATTTCCGTTTCATCGATATGGAAATTGCTGATCTCGTCCCATTTCGGAGCGCTCATGCGGAAATAGGCGGCGGCCTGATCGGCACGGGCCTGCTTGATCGCATCAAGGCGCTCCAGGTCGAGCGCCAGCACATCATCGTCCGGCGGAATAAGATCGACAATCTGCCGGCCCAGCGCCGCACAAATGCTCTGTTCGGCCAGACGATAAAACGCCCAGGTGCCTTCGCGGAACCGGTCGAGCAAACCGGCATCGACCAGTAGCTTCAGGTGCCTTGAAACGCGCGGCTGGCTCTGACCCAGAATCTGCGTCAGTTCGGTTACCGTCAATTCGGCATGCGCACACAGCGCCAGAACCCGCAACCGCGTCGGCTCCGCAACCGCCCTCATCCCCTGCAATAGCGCGTCCATTTATCAACAGCCGACCCATATGGAAATTTTACCAATACATATATAAACATATCATTATGTATCGCAAGAAAAATATAACGCCTCCAGCGCCATAGACGTGATATATTTGCAACAGTAATGTGATCATGCGCACTGCCCGAGGGGAAGCCATATGGCCATATTGTTTGACTTATGATACGTCAGTCAGGTGATAGTCAGCACTGTGCCTTGTCGGGACTAGGCTGGCAGAGGGAGCGAAAACGGCAATATTACTAAGGCTTTCTTAATATCCGCGATGGTACTGGCCGCTGCGGGACAAAGTTGAACAAATGAGTAGAGTGGGTTTGACGGGTATCCGTCGTGCCTGCCGGGAACAAGTCTGAGGCTGTGGCGTGATCTCCAATCCAAGTAAAATATTCCAAAGAACAAGAAACGGAGTTCTGGTCGTGTGCGCGGGCCTGCTGCTATTGGGCGGCTGCGCTGGCGTTCCCGCGGACAAGCCCGGACAGGATGCCTATTACGAAGCCAATGACCCCATTGAACCCTTCAACAGGGCCATATTTTCGCTGAACAAAGGGCTGGACGCGGTACTTTTCAAACCCGCCGCCACCTTGTATCGCGATGCCCTGCCGCAGACGCTGCGTGACGGTATTCGGAATTTCCTGAACAACCTCAAGTCGCCCGTCATCCTGGCGAACAATCTTCTCCAGGGCGATTTTGATGCAGCAATAGTGACCGTGTCCCGGTTTACGACAAATACCATTATAGGCCTTGGCGGTTTCGGGAATCCGGCCGGGGATCTGGGCGCGAAATTCCGCGATGAGGATTTCGGCCAGACACTGGCCGTCTGGGGCGTGGGCGAAGGACCCTACCTCGTGCTGCCGATCTTCGGGCCATCCAACCCGCGCGATACGACTGGGCTGGTTGTCGATACCCTGATCGACCCGGTCAATATGTGGGCCGACAATACCGACCGTGGCGCGGTTCAGGTGGTCCGGACACTGGTTCGTGGCCTCGATGAGCGCTCCCGGTATCTGAAAACGCTGGACGATCTGGAAAAATCGTCACTGGATTTCTATGTTACGATGCGCAGCCTTTACCGGCAGCTTCGTAACGACAGTATCCGAAATGGCGGATCGTATGACCCGATTCCGACGCCCAGCATCTCGCTGGATGAAGATGAGCAATTGCTGGGTCCGCGTGCAGGACTCCTTAAATAGATGATGACCAGACTTACCCGTACATTATTCGCATGCGCCACGCTGTTGTGCTGTGTCCTGACGTTTCAGGCGGCTTCTGCGGCACCGGGCGGTGACGCCGGCGCCTTTGTCAAGGAACTGGGTGACAGGGCGATTCAGGCGCTGACGGTAAAGGAAATTTCGGATGCGGAACGCGAAGAGCGGTTCCGTACCCTGTTGCGCGACGGGTTCGATGTCCGGAAAATCGGCCGGTTCGTCCTGGGCCGGTATGTACGAAGCATGAGCCCCGACGTGGTGGAAGAGTACAACAAGCTTTTCGAAGACCTGATCGTGGCGACATATGCCGCACGGTTTGCGGAATATTCCGGGCAGACATTTGAAATCAAGCGGGTTGCGGCGCAGGGTAACGATCACGATTCCATCGTCATGAGCGAAATCAGGCCGACGGATGGCGGTCCGCCCATTCGGGTCGACTGGCAGGTCCGCAGCGAAGAAAAAGAGTCAAAAATCGTCGATGTTCGCGTCGAAGGGGTGAGCATGAGCCTTACCCAGCGCGACGAGTTCACGGCGGTCATTCAGAAGAATGGCGGCAACGTCGATTCACTGCTGGAAGCTCTGCGCAAGAAAGCGGCGAACCTCAAATCACGGCAATAGCCATCCTTCCGGTCGGGTAACCCGCGCGCCGGGCGGCGGTCTTCCGCCACGACGCGCGTTGTCCCGTTCCGATTACCGCCGCAATGGCTTGTATTTGATCCGGTGCGGCTGATCTGCGATGGCGCCAAGGCGCTGCCGGCGATCCGCTTCGTAGTCCTGGTAATTCCCCTCGAACCACACGACCTCGCTGTCGCCTTCAAAAGCGAGCATATGGGTGCAGATCCGGTCGAGGAACCAGCGGTCATGGCTGATAACGATGGCGCATCCCGCGAAATCGGTGATCGCCGATTCCAGAGCCCGCAGGGTATCGACATCAAGGTCATTGGTCGGTTCGTCAAGCAGCAGCAGGTTGGCGCTTTTACGCAGCATTTTCGCCAGATGGACCCGGTTCCGTTCGCCGCCGGACAGCTGGCCGACTTTCTTCTGCTGGTCGGGACCGCGGAAATTGAACGCCCCCACATAGGCGCGGCTAGACATCCGCCGCTTGCCCAGGTCGATTTCCTCTTCACCCTGGCTGATTTCCTGCCAGACGGAATTTTCCGCAAAAAGCGTGTCGCGCGACTGGTCGACATATCCGGGAACGACCGTGTCGCCAATCCGCAACTCGCCCGAATCGGGCTTTTCCTGGCCAGTAAACATGCGGAACAAGGTCGTTTTACCGGCGCCGTTCGGGCCAATCACGCCGACGATAGCGCCGGGCGGGATGCGAAAGCTCAGATCATCGATCAGCAGGACATTGCCAAAGCCCTTGCGCAGATGTTCGGCCGTGATCACGACATCGCCTAGGCGCGGCCCCGGCGGCACGATGATCTGCGCATTGCCTGGCCCCTGGTCCCGGCTTTCCGCCAGCATTTTTTCGTAGGCGCTGATACGCGCCTTCGATTTTGCCTGGCGGGCCCGCGGGCTGGAGGCAATCCATTCCTGCTCCATCGCCAGCGTCCGCAGCCGCGCCTGATCGGCGCGGTCCTCATGCGCCATGCGTTTCTGCTTCTGTTCGACCCAGGCGGAATAGTTGCCTTCGTAGGGAATGCCGCTGCCGCGGTCCAGTTCCAGGATCCAGCCTGTCACATTGTCGAGAAAATACCGGTCATGGGTTACCATCACGACGGTGCCTTCATATTCCCGCAAATGCCGCTCCAGCCATGCGACGGATTCGGCGTCAAGGTGGTTGGTCGGTTCGTCCAGCAGCAGCAGGGACGGTTTCTGCAGCAACAGCCGGCACAGGGCCACGCGGCGGCGTTCGCCGCCGGACAGTTTCACGACATTCGCTTCGCCATCGGGGCACCGCAATGCGTCCATGGCGATTTCCACAGTGCGCGAAAGGTCCCAGGCATCCGCGGCATCGATCTTTTCCTGAAGTTCGGACTGTTCCTCGATCAGCGCGGTCATTTCGTCGGGATCGGTTACCTCGCCGAGCTTCATGCTGACTTCCTCGAAGCGGTCGACAATCTGCTTTTGTTCCGCCAGTCCCTCAAGTACGTTTTCATAGACGGTCTTGTCCGGATCGAGGTCAGGTTCCTGCGGCAGGTAACCGACCGTCGCGTTCTCCGCCGCGCGCGCTTCCCCGGTGAACTCCGTTTCCTGCCCCGCCATGATGCGTAGCAAAGTCGATTTTCCGGCGCCGTTATACCCCAGGACGCCGATTTTCGCGCCCGGCAGAAATGCCAGCGTGACGTCTTTTAGAACTTCCCGGCCCCCCGGATAAGTCTTGCTGAGCGACTGCATTGTAAAAATATACTGATACGAAGCCATCTTTCGTGTACCGCCATGTGTATTGAGGAAATCAGGGTTGCCTGGCACCGCCTAATCCGGGCCAGCCGTCCACCGACGCGTCGTTGTACTGACCGAAAGCGCGAAAAACCCCGGAAAACGATACAGTTCGTCGAATCCCGGTTGCGCCGCCTATCGGTGGGCAGGTTTTACCGGCTTCCTCCCCCGCAAGCAACGAAAGCGTTTCTGTCGCCGGTCCGAGGGTTCAATCCGGTTCCGGGATGTAAAGCCTCCTTTAACGATACGACGCTAGAGTTCTCCCCAACTGGACCCTTAGCCAGCCGATACTCCTGTCGGATCGCCAAGGAAACCCCCGTTTCGAGGAGAGACCCATGACGGAATTAGCGGTAATCGATCATCACGATCAAAACCTCATCGCCAGCGAGAAACTGGTGACGATGAAGATCGATAACCAGTTATTCGGCATTCCGATCCTGCAGGTGCAGGATATTGTCGAACCACGAATGATCACGCCGGTTCCGCTTGCGCCGTCCGCCATCGCCGGCGTCATGAACCTCCGGGGTCGCATCGTCACGGTTATCAATCTACGCCGGTGTCTCGGCCTGCAAGACAGGAATGACCAGGAACGCCGGATGAGCATAACGGTTGAATATAATGGCGACCTTTATACCCTTTTGGTCGATGCCATCGGCGATGTCTGCGACTTGCCCAGCCGCGATTTCGAATCCCCGCCGGCGACGCTCTCTGAAAAATTGCGCCAGCTCTGCACCGGTATTTTCAGGCTGAAAGGCGACCTGCTGGTCGTCCTGGATGTCGACCGGGTTCTGGACGCCGATATGCTGCTGAAATCACCGCCCGTCACGCTGAAACAACGGGCGCCCAAATCGGATGCCGCCCGCGCCAAGAAGCGCAGCAAACCGGAAGATGAGGACAAGACCGCCGCCGCAGAAAAGGCGTCGGCCAAATCGGCCGAGAAATCCCCGTCGGCGACAGCAGGCGCAAAGGTTCTCGAATTCGGCGAACCCGGCAAAGTTGGCGGCACGCTGACGAAGTCGGGCCTGACATCCAAGGCCGACGATCCGGCACCCAAGCCGGCGCCCAAAGCTTCCGCTCACATCATGCCGGACGCCGGCACTTCCCTGTTCGAACGACTTGGCGGCGACGATGCCGTTGAAGCCTCGGTCGATATTTTCTTCTCAAAAATTACCGGCGACGCCTTGCTGAAACCCTTCTTCACCGGAACCAACATGGATCAGCTGTCCTTCAAGCTGCGGATATTCCTGACCGGCGCCTTTGGGGGGCCGCAGGCCTATTCCGGCCGCTCGCTGCGGGAGGCGCATGCACAACTGGTGGCGGAAAGCGGCCTGAACGAAAAACATTTCGCGGCCTTTGTCCGTCATTTGAAATCAACGCTCGACGAGCTTGGCATCGAAGCCAACATGATCGGCGAAGTCATGGCCATTGTGGACAAGACCCGTATCGAAGTGCTGAACCTTTAGCCTTTCCGGGTTTGACGGGACGCCCGTCAAACCCGGAAAGGCGCGGCCAGCAACTCGGCCGCGCCGCG
>JAQCHR010000041.1 GCA_027619655.1 Pseudomonadota bacterium | reverse complement strand
AGCCGGCAAACCCTGATATTGTAACGGTATTCTGGAGGCAGAAATGACAATAAACCTCAGCATGCCAAAGTCGGAAACCATCTTGAGTCCGAGTATCCTCGTCGTGGGTGTCGGCGGCGCTGGAGGCAACGCCGTCAACAACATGATTCGCTCGAATCTCGAAGGGGTCGACTTTGTCGTCTGTAATACGGATTCACAGGCCCTGAGCCAGTCTCTCGCCGAACGCAAGATCCAGATGGGTCTGAGCACGACCGAGGGGCTGGGTGCAGGCTCCCGGCCCGAAATCGGGGCGGCGGCGGCCGAAGAGGCGCTGGATGAAATCCAGCATCACCTGAACGGTACCCATATGGTGTTCATCGCCGCCGGCATGGGCGGCGGTACGGGCACCGGCGCGGCGCCCGTTATCGCCAGGGCAGCCCGCGAACAGGGCATCCTGACGGTTGGCGTGGTAACAAAACCGTTCCAGTTCGAAGGCAACCGCCGGATGAAGATCGCCGAAGCCGGCATCGAGGAACTGCAACAGTTCGTCGATACGCTGATCATCATTCCGAACCAGAACCTGTTTCGCATCGCCAACGAGAAAACGACCTTTGCGGATGCGTTCAACATGGCCGATGACGTGCTGCATTCCGGCGTTCGCGGCGTGACCGACCTGATGGTCATGCCGGGCCTCATCAATCTCGACTTTGCCGATATTCGCACGGTGATGAGCGAGATGGGCAAGGCCATGATGGGCACGGGCGAAGCGGAAGGCGACAAACGCGCCACCGAAGCTGCCGAGCGGGCCATTTCCAACCCGCTGCTGGACGATGTAACGATGAAGGGCGCCAGAGGCGTGCTCATCAACATCACCGGCGGCGCGGATATGACCCTTTTTGAAGTGGACGAGGCTGCAAACCGGATCCGTGACGAAGTCGATCCCGACGCCAATATCATTTTCGGTTCGACCTTCGACGAGTCCCTTGAGGGAATGATCCGGGTATCCGTGGTTGCCACCGGCATCGAAGCGGTCGAACAGTCAGAATACCGGCCACTTCCCGTCGGCTTGTCCCGTGCCGTCGCCAAACCGGCCGTCAGTATGGCCGCCGAACCGGCGAAACCCGTCGCGGAAGCGGAACGGATTGTCGAAGTCGCACCGGAACCGGAACCGGAGCAGGTGGATGCAGAACGTCCCGAAGCGGAACCGGCCATGGCCGCGACCCAGGAAGACGACGCAACCGAAGCTGCCGTGAGGGAGCCGGAGCCCGTTGCCGAACCGCTGACGCCAAAAGCACCGGCATCGGATCGCCCAGCCTTCATCCCGCCGCGCCCTGCACGTCCGGGCGATGCAACCGGCAGCCGGGAAAAAGCCGAGCCCTTTGCCGCCGCGGCAATGGAAAACGCCCGTAGCGAACCGCCAAAGGAACGCCGCCGGGGACTATCGCTTTTCGAGCGCATGACGGGTAGCGGACGGCCGCAAAAACCGCAGGCTGAGGAACCGCGCCTGGCGCCGGAACCAGCGCCTAAAGCCGCCGCGCCGGCACGCCCCGCACCGGCGGCGCAACCGCAGGCAACCGGGGGACAGGCCAGCCTGAGCGGCCTCGATTCGTCGCGTTCCTCCGCAGCCTCGGCGGCGGAGGAGGAAATGCTGGAGATACCGGCCTTCCTGCGTCGTCAGGCGAATTAGGGCCAGGAAATACCGGCGTAATATCAGAATGTTACGTAGCCGCGTGAAAACGCGGCTACGTAACAATTCGTAACAAAGAGTGATTTGAGCTAGGCGGGCCCGGTTGTTACACCTTCATTTAGGTTAATGCGTTCAAAAAACGCTGTATGATCAAACCGGTAAAGAAAACGGTAAATGATTTGCCGGCGTCCGGTGAAAGGGGTCTCCTGAGTTATGGGGAAAGTTACCAGGCTGGCGGATTCGTTCTGGCAGCGAAGCTTGAGAAACAGCGCACGGTGCACGGGTATCAGCCTGCATGGCGGCGTTGCTGTTTCACTGGCAATTCATCCGGCGGCACCGGATAGCGGCATTCTGTTCCGCCGCACGGACGTACCATCCGACGTTGGCGATATTCCGGCGCATTGCGATTATATCGGCGCGACGGAACTCTGCACGACCCTTGTCAACGAACACGGCATCCGTGTCGCGACGGTCGAACACCTGATGGCCGCCCTGGCGGGTTGTGAAATTGACAACGCCGTTATCGAACTGAACGGCCCTGAAATCCCGATCATGGACGGCAGCGCGGAACCGTTCGTCACGCTGATCGAACAGGCCGGCATTGTCGAGCAGGACTTTCCCCGGCGCATGATCCGGGTATTGCGTCCCGTAACCGTCCGCGAGGGCGACAGCGTCGCATCGCTGGAGCCCTATGACGGGTTTTCCATCACGCTCGACATCGATTTCAACAGCGGCGCCATCGGCCGGCAGGGCCTCAGCCTGGATGTCTCCTGTTCCGCGTTCAAGACCGATATCTGCCGCGCCCGCACGTTCGGTTTCCTGCACGAAGTACAGGCGATGGTCAAAGCCGGATTCGCCCGGGGTGGCTCGCTCGACAACGCGGTCGTCGTCGATGGCGACAAGGTCGTCAACGAAGGCGGCCTGCGTTACACCGACGAATTTGTTCGCCACAAGGTTCTCGACTGTATCGGCGACATGTATCTCGCCGGCGGCCCGTTGCTTGGAAAATTCCGCGGGGTCAAATCGGGTCACGCGATGCATCACAAGCTGTTGCGCGCCCTGTTCGATCAGGAATCCGCGTGGACAACGGTTTCGGGGGATCGTCCGGCCGGGATGAGCGCGCCGACATGGGACGCCCGCGCGGTTGCCGCCAGCGCCTGATTTGCCCTGATTTCGTGGCTGGTTCCTGTGGGAAATCCCCGCAGCCGGTGATATATTAGGGCCTGTGTCACAATTTGGTCGCGCCCGCATGCAATTCCTTCCAACGGCGTTTCGCCGACTTATCATGCTTTTCGCGTGTGTTTCCGTCGCCGCCTGCACGATGGAGGAGCCGGCCTATGTCGAGCAATCAGTCGAACGGTTATATAATTTCGGCGTCGATGCCCTGCAGGGCGGTCTGTACAAGGAAGCCATCAGTTCGTTTGACGAAGTCGAACGGCAGCACCCCTATGCAGTCTGGGCGACCAAGGCGCAGCTGATGTCCGCCTACGCGTCGTATAAGCGCAGCGACTACGATGAAGCCGTCGTTGGTGTCGAGCGCTTCATCGAGTTGCACCCGGGCAACAACGATGCGCCGTACGCGTACTACCTGAAGGCCCTTTGCTATTACGAACAGATTTCGGATGTTGGCCGCGACCAGAAAATGACAGAACTGGCGCTGGCCGCGCTGGACAACGTTATCCAGCGCTATCCGGAAAGCAAGTACGGCCGGGACGCACGCGCCAAGATTGACCTGGTACACGACCATCTGGCCGGCAAGGAAATGGCGGTCGGCCGGTACTACCAGAAACGCGGCGACAATCTGGCTGCCATCAACCGTTACCGCATCGTATTGCGCGAATATCAGACAACCACCCATGTCCCCGAAGCATTATTGCGGTTGACCGAAAATTATCTGGTGCTTGGCATAACAGACGAAGCGCAGATGGCGGCGGCCGTATTGGGCCACAATTTTCCCGGCAGCAGCTGGTACGCGGACAGTTACGCGCTTCTGGACAAGGGCAATCTGCAACCCGCCCTGAAAGAGGGGTCCTGGCTCAGCTGGATGTGGGACTGGACGAAATGATCCGTCAATGTTGACGACGCTCAGCATTCGCAATGTCGTTTTGATCGAGAAACTCGATCTTTCCTTTAAGAAGGGACTTTGCGTCTTTACCGGTGAAACAGGCGCCGGCAAATCCATCCTACTGGATGCGCTCGGCCTGGCGATCGGGGAACGGGCCGATACCGGCCTTCTTCGCAAGGACGGCGGGGAAGCCGTTGTCACGGCGACGTTCGAGGTTGCATCCGGCCACCCGGTCATTGCCCTGTTGCGCGACCATGGCATTGAAACGGACGATATCGTTATTTTGCGCCGCACGCTGAGCGCCGCCGGACGGACCCGCGCATTCGTCAACGACCAGGCGACAAGCGTGGGATTCCTGAAGCAGGTCGGCGCATTGCTGATCGAAGTGCAGGGCCAGTTCGCACAGCAGGGCCTGCTCGACTCGGTGACCCATCTGCCGCTGCTGGATGCCTTCGGCGGATTGCAGGATCTGGCCACGGAAACCGCAAGGGCTTATCGCACCTGGCATGACGCGCGCGGCGCCCTGGACCGTGCGAAATCGGAATCCGAGCAGGCGCGGCAGGATGAGGACTATCTGCGGCATGCGCTGGAGGAACTGGACAAGTTCGACCCGCACCCCGATGAAGACGCGGAATTGAGCCACGAACGGCAGCGGCTGATGCAGGCAAGCCATCTGGTCGAAGCCGTCAACGCCGCACAAGCCGACATGAAGCCGCGGATCGCGGTCACCGAATCGCTGCGGAGCGCCTTGCGGCGCCTGGAACGCGTCGCTGAATCCGCCGACGGGCAACTCGATGAAGCCCTGGCCGCGCTTGACCGGGCGCTGGATGAAGTGGAAACCGCGGCGGATACACTGAATGCCGCCGGACGCGCTATCGAAATTGACGATGCCCGTCTCAGCGCGACGGAAGAACGGCTGTTCGCCCTTCGCGAACTGGCCCGCAAGCATCGTGTCGATTCCAATGCGCTGCCTGCGCTCCGTCAGGGGATGCAGGAACGGCTGGCGCTGATCGACAATCAGACCGAGGCTATTTCGGCGCTGACAGCCGCCCTGGCGAAAGCGCGCGAACATTATCTCGCAAAAGCGGAACGCCTGAGCCAGTCGCGGATCAAGGCCGCCTCCCGCCTGGACAAGGCAGTACAGGCGGAGCTCGCGCCGTTGAAACTGGAGCGGGCGATCTTTACCACGTTGATGGAGCGCCTGCCGGAAGACAGTTGGCACGAAGACGGCATCGACCGCGCCAGTTTTACCGTCGCCACCAATCCGGGCGAAACGGCCGGCCCCATCGGCCGCATCGCATCGGGCGGCGAGTTGTCCCGTTTCATGCTGGCAATCAAGGTTTCCCTGGCCACGATGGGCGCACAGCCTTCGCTTGTCTTCGACGAAGTCGATAGCGGTATTGGCGGGGCGACGGCGCATGCGGTGGGCGAACGGTTGCGGCGACTGGCGGACCAGCTTCAGGTTCTTGTCGTCACGCATTCGCCGCAGGTCGCGGCACGCGGCGCCGATCACCTGCGCGTCCACAAAGACATGGCGGGCGGGCGGGTGACGACCGGCGTCGAGCGCCTGACCAGCACGGAATGCCATGAGGAACTGGCGCGTATGCTTTCCGGCGCTGCCATTACGGAAGAGGCCAGGGCCGCCGCGCGACGCCTGATGGAAGGGCATGTGCCATGACGGAAAAGGAAATGGCAGCGCCGGAATTTATGAGCGAGGACGCCGCCAGGCGGGAACTGAAAGTACTGGCCGCCGAAATCGCCCGGCATGACCGGCTTTACCACCAGCAGGATGCCCCGGAAATAACCGACGCGGCATATGATGCGCTGCGGCAGCGCAACGACGCCCTGGAGGCGCGGTTTCCCCACCTGGTCCTCCCGGACGGCCCGGGCACCCGGGTCGGCGCGGCGCCGTCATCGGGTTTCGCCAAGGTAACCCATGCGCAGCCCATGCTGTCGCTTGCCAATGCCTTCAGCGCGGAAGATGTGAACGAGTTTACCGCCCGTATCCGCCGGTTTCTGAATCTCCCCGAAGCAGAACCGCTGGCGATTGTCGCCGAACCGAAAATCGACGGCCTGTCCGCCTCCCTGCGCTATGAAAACGGCGTATTCACGGTTGGCGCCACAAGGGGCGACGGATCGGTTGGCGAGGATATCACCGCAAACCTGCGCACCATCCCGGATATTCCCGAGACCCTGCCGGAAAATGCGCCGGATGTCTTTGAGGTTCGCGGCGAAGTCTATATGCGGCGCGACGATTTCTTTGCCCTGAACGAGCGGCAGCAGGCAGCGGGCGGCAAGCCATTCGCCAACCCGCGAAACGCCGCAGCCGGCAGCCTGCGGCAAATCGATTCGAAAATCACCGCCAGCCGGCCCTTGCGGTTTTTTGCCTATGCTACCGGCCAGACCAGTGCGGCAATCGTGCAAACCCACTGGGACCTTCTCATCCGGCTGAAGGATTGGGGATTCGCGACAAATCCTTTGGCGCGTTGTTGCAACGATACCGAAGCAGCACTGGCGCTATACGCGGAAATCGCCGCGAGCCGCGCGACCCTGCCCTACGATATTGACGGAATCGTCTACAAGGTAAACCGGCTGGACTGGCAGGCGCGTCTCGGCATGGTCAGCCGCGCGCCGCGCTGGGCAATCGCCCATAAATTCGCCGCCGAACGGGCGCAAACGATCCTGCACCGGATTTCCATCCAGGTGGGCCGTACCGGCGCGCTGACGCCCGTCGCCGAGCTGGAGCCGGTTACGGTTGGCGGTGTTGTCGTCAGCCGTGCGACCCTGCACAATGCGGATGAAATTGCCCGCAAGGATATCCGCGCCGGCGACACCGTGGTCATTCAGCGCGCCGGCGATGTCATCCCGCAGGTTGTCGAGGTCGTTCAGAAGAAACGCCCGGCGGATTCCAGGCCGTTCGATTTCCCCACCCAATGCCCGGAATGCGGCAGCGCGGTTGCGCAGGAGGAAGGCGAAGTCGTGCGCCGTTGCACCGGCGGCCTCGTCTGCCCGGCGCAGTCACTGGAAAAACTAAAGCATTTCGTCAGCCGTAACGCGTTCGACATCGAAGGGCTGGGCAGCAAGCATATCGAGGCCTTCCAGGCGGATGGCTTGGTCAGGACGCCAGCGGATATATTCCGGTTGCGGGACCGAAGAGAAGCGTTTGCGGAACGGGAAGGCTGGGGCGAACAGTCACTGTCGAACCTGCTGGCCGCAATCGATGCCCGGCGCACGATCCCCCTCGAACGATTCATCTATGCGCTGGGCGTGCGCCAGGTCGGCCAGGCGAATGCCCGGCTGCTGGCCCTGAACTACGGGACGTTCGACGCCTTCCGGGCGGCGATGATCGAAGCGCGAAACTTGGATTCCGAAGCCATGGCGAGCCTGATGGGGATCGACGGTATCGGGCCCTCCGTCGCCAACGACCTGGTTACCTTCTTTGCAGAGGACCATAACGAGGCGGTATTGGACGACCTGCAGGACATCCTGACGATCGAGCCCTTCGTTCAGTCATCCGCGGATTCGCCGGTCGCGGGCAAGGTCATTGTCTTCACCGGCACGCTGGAGAAAATGACCCGCGGCGAGGCCAAGGCGCGGGCAGAGTCGCTTGGCGCAAAGGTTTCCGGTTCCGTATCCAGCAAGACGGATTATGTTGTCGCCGGTCCGGGCGCCGGATCGAAGGCGAAGAAGGCCGCCGAGCTGGAAATTCCGATCCTGAGTGAAGACGAATGGCTCGACATGGTCGGCGGTAAGGCACAATGACGGAACCTTTGGTAACCTACGACGAGATCCGCAAGGCCGAGGCGCGTATCCAAAAGCATATTCGCCTGACGCCGATCATCGAGGCGTCCCCAACGAAAAATTCGATAGCCTGCAAGCGGCTGACGTTAAAGCTTGAATGTCTTCAGGTGACCGGCTCCTTCAAGCCCCGCGGTGCGATTTCCCGCCTGACCCTGCTGGACGAATCGGCCCGGGCCCAGGGGCTGGTAACGGCTTCCAGCGGCAATCACGGGCTCGGTGTCGCCTATGCGGGCTGGACGGCCGGCATCCCGGTCACGGTTATTGTTCCGCGCGGCACGCCGCCGGAAAAAATCGCCAAGATCGAAGCCTGGAACGCGCGGGTTATTGCCGAAGGCTCGGTCTGGGACGACGCCAATGCCGCGGCGCTGCAAATGGCGGCACAGTCCGGCCTGACCTACATTCACCCCTTCGCCGATCCGGATGTCATCGCGGGCCAGGGCACCGTGGGCCTCGAAATTCTCGACCAGGCGCCGGATATCGATACGATCGTCGTGGCTGTTGGCGGCGGCGGCCTGATCGCCGGCGTCGCGACCGCGATCCGGGCGACCCGGCCGGATATCCGGATCATCGGCGTCGAGCCGGTTGGCGCGCCCACGCATTACGAAAGCCGCCGCGCCGGGCGGCTTGTTACCCTGTCCACCATCGCGACTGAAGCAGGGACCCTTGCGCCGCGACGCAGCGAACCGGTCAATTTCGACATTATTTCTAAATCTGTTGATGATATCGTGCTGGTAAGCGACGACGAAATGCGCGCGGCCGCGCGCTGGTTGTGGTTCGAGATGGGCGTTGCCGCGGAACTGAGCGGCGCGGCAGCACTCGCCGCACTTCAAACCGGCAGGGCCGGAGGCAGCCATGTCTGCGTATTGGTCTGTGGCGCAGGAACCGATGGCCGGGACTGAAGGAGCCTGACGACATGATGCTTGTCCTTATCGCGATGGGACTGTTCGTTTTGACCGTCGGCATGTCTCACGCCTTCGCGCAGTCGAGCACAAGTATCCTGAAATATGACAGGAACGGAAACGTCATCGGCAGGACGGAATCGCGGACCGAAACGCCGGCGCCCAATATAGCACCCAAGGTTCTGGGTCCGGATTCCTCCGCCAGCAGTCCCGTAGCGCCGGAAACCACCGATCCGGACGCGGATACGTTTGAGCCCGGGGAAGTTCTCATTGTCGATCCGCCATCCGGATTCCTGCGCGCCATGGCCCGCGACGGATACACGCTCATCGAACGGATCCGCCTCGACGCCCTGGGCATGAGCGTTGTGCGGTTGCGGACACCCGCGGATGTCACCGTGGAACAGGCGCTGGCAACAATTCGCGCCAAATATCCATCCGTCGTATCGGGTGCGAACCAGCACCTTAACCCCGGCGCCGGCCAGCAGGGCGATTACGGGCGGAAGGTATTCGGCTGGGGCGAGGTGTCGCGAAGCTGTGGCGCCGGCCTTCGTATCGGGATCATCGATACCATTGTCGATCTGGAACATCCTGCGCTGCGCGGACAAAACATCGCGCGGCAATCCTTTCTCGCGGCGCAGGACAAGCCGGGCGTTTCCGACCATGGCACAAGCGTCGCTGCAATCCTTATCGGCAGCGGCAATGACGGCCAGTGGAACGGCTTGCTGCCCGGCGCGTCCCTCTATGCGGCCAATATCTTTTCGGCGACGCCGGACGGCAAGATCAAGGCGAGCCTAGGGTCCATGATGAAGGCGCTCGACTGGCAGGTCACCAAGAATGTGCAGGTCGTCAATATCAGCCTGGCGGGGTCGGAGAACAAGGTCCTTTCGCTGCTCATGGAACGGGCATCGGCGAAGGGAATGGTGATTGTCGCCGCAGCGGGAAATGGCGGCGCATCCGCGAAACCGGCCTATCCGGCCGCCCATCCCAAGGTCCTGGCCGTGACCGCTATCGACCAGCAGCTCGCCGCCTATGGCCACGCCAATCAGGGCGACTACATCGATTTCGCTGCGCCCGGCGTTGGGCTCTGGACCGCCATGAATGGCGGCGGTGCGCTTCAGAGCGGCACGTCCTTCGCCGCTCCCTTTATCACCGGCGCCGTGGCGCTGGAACTCGCCGCCGGCGCCAAACCCGACCCCGTGACGCTGCGCGCCGAACTGCGCAAACTGACACAGGACCTCGGCCCCCCCGGCCGCGACGCGATTTTTGGCTGGGGTCTGGTCCGGATGCGGCCCAACTGCAAGTAGCGGAAGATTACCGCTGATGAATTGGCCGGGTGGCGGCCTCCAGCCAACTGCGCGCCGCGCCTTGCAACGCCGGCGACAATGTTTCCCGGACCCGGGCATGATAGGCGTCGAACCAGGCAATTTCCCCGGCATCCATCAGCGCCACTTCGACGAGATTACGGTCGATTGGCGCCAGGGTCAGCGTGTCGAATTCCAGCATCACCCGTTCGCTTCCCGCCAGCGCCTTGCAGGGCACCACGGTAACCAGGTTTTCAATCCGGATGCCATAAGCGCCGGTCTTGTAATATCCCGGTTCGTTGGACACGATCATGCCCGGCTGCAGGGCGACCGTGCTCGGCGCCTTCGAGATGCGGTGCGGCCCCTCATGGACGCTGAGATAGCTGCCGACGCCGTGCCCCGTGCCATGATCGAAATCCAGCCCGGCCTGCCATAGCGACTGGCGCGCCAGCAGGTCCAGTTGCGCGCCCGTCGTTCCGACCGGGAAGCGCACGCGTGCAATGGCGATATGGCCCTTGAGCACACGCGTGAACCGGTCGCGCATTTCCGCCGTCGGGGTGCCAACCGCGATTGTCCGGGTCACATCGGTCGTCCCGTCCAGATACTGCGCCCCGGAATCGACCAGAAACAGCTCGCCCGGCCCGATCTTCCGGTCGCTGCGCGGCGATACGCGGTAATGCACGATGGCGCCATTGGGCCCGGAGCCGGAAATCGTATCGAAACTGAGGTCACGGATCAGCGAATCGCCGAACCGGAATTCCGCCAGCCGGTCGGCGGCCTCCAATTCCCGCAGCATTCCTGTCGGTGCTTTTTCGGAGAACCACGCGAGGAACCGGGTCAGCGCCGCCCCGTCCCGTTCATGCGCTGCGCGGGTGCCGGCGATTTCAACCGTGTTCTTGCAGGCCTTTGGCAGGGCGCAGGGATCCTCACCGCGCGATACCGTAGCATCACCGTCTTTCAGCCGGTCAACCACATAGGCTGCGGTGGTCGCCGCATCCACACGCACGGTCTTGCCCTTCAGGGCGCCCAGGGCGGCCGGAAACGCCGCTTCGCTGCTGATGGAGACTCCGTTTCCAAGATGCGTGCCCAGGCCCGGCGCCAGCTTGCGCGGATCGACGAAAAGATCGACCGCACCATCGCCATGCGCAATGGCAAAGGACAGCGGCATGGGGGCGCGCGGCACGTCGCCGCCGCGGATATTGAGCAACCAGGCGATAGAATCCGGCGCGGTCAGCACGACAGCATCGCATCCGTCCTTTTGCAGGGCAGCACCAATTTCGGCCCGTTTCTCGTCCGAAGGCTTTCCCGTATAGGCCAGGTCATGGGCCACGATTGGCGCGATCGGCGGCGCCGGCTGATCCGGCCAGACGGCATCCAGCGGATTATCCGGCTGTGCGACCATCGTGCATCCCGCCCGTTCCGCCGACCGCCGGAAGGCGTCAACAGCGTTTTCCGAATGCAGCCAAGGATCGTAGCCAAGCCTGGTTCCCGCCGGCAGATTCGCGGCGATCCATTCCGCCGGACTCGTATCCGACAGGTGAACCGGTTCAACAAGCGCCGTATCCACTTCGTTGCGAACCTGCAACGTATAGCGGCCGTCGACGAAAATTGCCGCCCTGTCAGCCAGCACGATGGCGGTTCCTGCCGATCCGGCAAACCCGGTCAACCAGCGCAGCCGTTCGTCATGCGGCGGCACATATTCGCCCTGGTGCGCATCGGTTCGGGGCACGATGAATCCGTCTAGCCCGCGGCGCGATAGCTCTTCACGCAATGCCGCCAGCCGTTCGGCGGGCGCGGGTCCTTCGGTAAATCCACCGTCAACCTGCTGTGAAACCGCCTGTTTTAATGCTTGCAGTTGGCCGCGCAGCGCCGAATCAGCATGGGGTGCAATCAGATCTACCCAGGCGTCGGGCCGCCAGCCTGCCGGGGCGCCAGCCACGCCGGCGACCAGCGAACGGATGGCATCCAAGCCCAGAGTGACGCCGGCCGCCGACAATCGGGATAACAACGCCGCGTCGCCCTGATAATCCACTGCGTCAGACGCCATCTTCAACTTCCTCCCCGTCATCGACCGGTAGCGGCGGGTCGCCGCCAGAGTCACAGACTTAGCATACACCAGCAATCCCGATTTGCGGAAAATCCCCGGAAATCCCACGAAATCCTGCTGCAAAGCAGCACAACATATTGCCCTGCAGAAAAAATATTGCTGCGATGCGATATTTTTGCTGACATTCTCAATTACTTGAGGTAAAAAGAAACTAAGGAAGTGGCCAACGGGGTCTTAGCTCGTTGAATACGAAAGGAAATAATCGTGGCCAATGTAACATATACGGATCAGTACGTTACAGGGTCGCGTGAGATTTTTACGAATAACGCTGATCGGCGGACATCGCGCGACCTTTCATCCATGGATACGCGCACCGTGGCCGATCTCGGAAGGACACGCGAACAGGCGTCATGGAACTTTGGCACAACCGTCGAAATTCTTGCCCATCGCGAAAATGGTGACCCGCAATATCGGGGCATCTGGAAGTAATACAGAACGGTCCGGCACTATCCTCCCCCCTGGTGCCGGACCCAGGTACCGCCTGCCGCCGCTCATCGCGCGACGACAAGCAGATGCCGATCGTAGATAGCTTTTCGCCTTACGAGGCGTAGTCCATGACGACGACAGGCGGTACCGCTTTTTTCCAGGACGAAACAACGCGTGTGCGATCCCCGGGCAATTCCAGGTGTTGCTATCGCGTATCAGCGTGACTGCTGTTATTTTTCAAATCGATGTTGCCATGCGTTATTCGCAATGCTGCAACGCAAAATACCGACTCACATATTCTTCATACAGACATATATAGAGACTAAGAATTCGCACAGAAGCGAATTAATAGTCTGTTAACGAAAGGATATTTCACATGGCGAACATTACTGTTTCCGAATCGGGTCAAGCACAACCGGGCGATACCTTCTCGCGCATGACCCATTTCATGAGTGCGTTTTTTACGGGAAGTGCGGTCCGGTCGCCGCAACGGGATCTCGGTAGCCTGGACGACCATACGCTTGCCGATATCGGCATCCGGCGCGAAGAACTGCCATTGAGCTACCGCGGCTTCCATGACAATGACCAGCGGCTGTACTGGGTTTCCTGACCGGTGACCCGATCAATCCGGCCCACAATGGCCCACAATGCCTTTGAAAACAGGGCATGGCGGCCGGGCGGCAATTACCGCGCGAGGATCAGCGTGTGCCAACCATCGATCGGGATCCGCCGCACCAGGCGGAATCCCTGACGACGATAGGCCGCACCGACCTCGCGCTCCTGATGGGCCAGCAGCCCCGACAGGACACAGATGCCATTAGGCGCAATATGCCGGCGAATCGCATACGATAGTGCGACAAGCGGCCGCGCCAGTATATTCGCCAGAACCAGATCATAGGGCGCCGCCCGGCGAAGCGCGCGGGCGGCGAAGCCCTTGCTGCACAAA
>JAQCHR010000040.1 GCA_027619655.1 Pseudomonadota bacterium | reverse complement strand
AGCCCGGCCATGTACACGAAGGCGAAGGCAATATTCTGCACCGTGTATGCGGCGAGCGATAGCGCGCCCAGTACGCCGGCGAAGAAGCTGATCGCCGCCAGCGCCGATTCCTCGATCACGAATCCGGCGCCGGCGGCGTAACCGTATTTGCGCTGCTGCCTGCTTTTGCGCCACCAGTGCCGTTCGATGGGGCCGCGCACCGCATAGCGGTCCCGGTCCGGCATCCACCAGACATAGGTCATCAATATTGCGGCCATGAACAGCCGCACCGCGGCGGTGGACCATGCCGCGCCTTCCGCGCCCAGCGCCGGGAAACCGCCATTGCCGAAAACGAACAGCCAGTTCAGCAATACGTTCATCAGGTTCGCGGCGATCATCACGAACATCGCCGGCACCGGCCGGCGCAACCCTTCCAGGAAGAACGCGGTCGTGCAATAGAGCAGCGTCCCCGGCATGCCGATGCCGAGGATGGCAATCACGCGCCCGCCACCTTCGGAGATTGCCGCGGGCTGACCGGTCAGGATGAAAAGCGCCTCGCCGCACTGGCACACGGCGAAACCGGCGGCGCCGAGCAGCAGCGCATAGGGCAGTGAACGCCGCCAGATCGCGCCGCATTCCGTCAGCATCCCACGGCCAACCGCATGGCTGGTGGCAACGACGGTGCCGAACATCAGCCCGATACCGGCGACGATAACGACGACAAAGGGCGCGATGCTGATGCCGTAAAAGGCGACCTGTTCTATTTCCGTCCGGCCAAGCATCGCGGTGTCCACGACCGCCATGGCCATGACGCCGGCCCGCGTGATGACAACGGGTACCGCCAGCCGAATCGTTTCAACGACATGGCCGCGCAGGCGGGGAAGCAACCCTGGGGATTCGTCCTGCATTGAGGGGGAGGGTCCAACCCTCAGAACATGGTTTCGAGAACGCGGTCCGGCGGATTATGGCCATCCGCCATTGTCTTTATGTTGATGATGACTTTCTCGCCCATCGCGATGCGGCCTTCAATTGTCGCCGATCCCATATGCGGCAGCAGCACAACATTGTCGAGTGCCAGCAGTTTGGGATTGACCGCGGGTTCGTTTTCAAAGACATCCAGCCCGGCGCCGGCGATGGCGCCGCTGCCCAGCAACTGGGTCAGCGCGTTTTCATCCACGACCTCGCCACGGCTGGTATTGACGATATAGGCATTGGGCTTCACCAGCTCGAGGCGGCGACGGTTCAGCAGGTGATAGGTTGCCGGTGTATAGGGGCAGTTGATCGAGACGATATCCATCCGGGCCAGCATCTGGTCCAAGCTGTCCCAATAGGTCGCTTCCAGCTCGGTTTCGGTTTCCTCGTGCACGCGGCGCCGGTTGTGATAATGGATCGACAGGCCAAACCCCCGGGCGCGCCGGGCCACGGCCTGTCCGATGCGGCCCATGCCAACGATACCCAGCCGTTTCCCCCAGATGCGGTGGCCCAGCATCGTTGTCGGGCTCCAGCCGGTCCAGTTGCCGGACCGGATAAGGCGTTCGCCTTCGGCGAGGCGGCGCGGCACGGCGAGGATCAGCGCCATGGTCATGTCGGCTGTATCCTCGGTCAGGACGCCGGGTGTATTCGTGACCATGATCGACTTCGCCTTCGCCGCATCCATGTCGATATGGTCGATGCCGGTGCCGAACGAGGCGATCAGCTTCAGCCGCTTGCCGGCGGCGGCGATGATTTCGGCATCGATCCTGTCGGACACTGTCGGCACCAGCACATCCGCATCCGCCACGGCGCCGGCCAGTTCCGCCTGGGACATCGCCTTGTCGTCAAGGTTCAGCCGTGCGTCGAACAGTTCCATCATGCGTGTTTCGATGGCGTCGGGAAGTCTGCGCGTTACAACGACGCGCGGTCTGGTCGATGTCATGGTCGGTCCTTGCGAATCATTCGACGGAATAATATCTCCTGTGCCGGGCGATGTCGCGCCTTGACCGCATATATGCCACACGATATTGGAAACCATGTCGTCAGTTTTATCGTTGCCCATTTTTCGCGCGCTTCTGGTTTGCGTCCTGATCCTTTCTGCCGGGTTTCCTGCTGCGGCGCAGTCGAAGGACGAAAAGGACGGCGCAGAAGCCGGTGAGCGCTTCGCGTCGCTACGGGCGGATGAGGTCAATGTCCGGGCGGGACCCGGGGTTCGATATCAGGTGAAATGGGTGTTCGTCCGCAAGCATCTGCCGGTGCAGATTACGGCGGACTTTGAAAGCTGGCGAAAGATCAGGGATTCAGAAGGCGCGGAAGGCTGGGTGCATCGGGCGATGCTGTCCGGAAAACGGACGGTCGTCGTCACCGGCGAAATCATGACAATGCGGCGCAGCCCCGAAGATACCGCACCGGCCGTTGCCCGGCTGGCGCCCGGTATGGTCGCCGAAATCGAAACCTGCCAGCCGCAATGGTGCGGGGTTACTGTCAGTTCCTATTCCGGCTGGATTCCGCGCAAGGGTCTGTGGGGACTGAAGGGCGACGAGATTATCGAGTAACGGTTTTCTCAGGCGTTATCCGCGAAATCCCGGGCGAGCGCTTCGCGCATCGGTTCGGGCATTATCGCCATATGGCCATAGGCTTCGTGATCGAAGCCGATCATGATTTCCTCGCCGGCGGTGCGGAATGCCGCGATCTGTTCCGGTGTGAAGGGAAAATGGATGAACTGCACGGACGAGGCCTTGCCGTCCGCCGTGGTCCGGTCGATATCCGCCTCGGCGACGCCGCGGATCCGCGTGCCGGCAACCCGGAGAAACACTTTTTCCTCGATGCCGCCCAGCTTGCTCAGGAATGTCTTGCGGCGCGATTCATCGTTGATTTCGAACATGATCGTGCAGACGAGCTCCTGCCCTTTCGGGATGAGCGGGTTATAGGCGGCGATTTCATCGGCGATCTGCTCCTCGCCGCCCTTTTCGATGAACAGCATTTCATGAATCTGCCACCACATCGTGTCATAGGATTCGAAATAGCAGGTTGCCACCGGGCCGATTTCGATGCGCCGGTTGCGTTTATGGGTCACGAGTTCCTTGCGCTTCGCCGCCCGGATCGTCGCGAACTCCGCCATCGGCATGATGTCGTCGCGGGTGATTTCGGTTTTCTGCATGACCTTGCTTTCCTTGCCCGTCAAACCGTGATGCCGTATGCGCGGGCAAACAGGATAATCGGGTGTGACGCCGTTTCGGGAGGAGTCGTATCCGCATCGGCGAGCCGTTCCATCCCCTGCGCCAGATGCATGCCGGCGAGGGGGCATTCGGAAACGACATGTTTCCTGGTGTTTTTCAGCGCCTGTCGTGCCGCCGGACGCCCGACCTTGAGGGCCACTTCGAAGTTGTCCTTCATCACGCCCCAGGAACCGCCATGCCCGGAACACCGTTCGATGACACCAACGGGGGTATCCGGCAGGAGCCGCAGCATTTCAGCCGCTTTCGCGCCCATGTTCTGAGCTCGCGCATGACACGCCAGATGGACCGTCACCCCGCCATCAAGCGCCGCCAGCCCCTCGGCCAGCCCCTCGCCCTTGGCGATCTCGACGACATATTGCGCGATATCGCGCGTTGCCTGGCTCAGTTTCGCGACGGCGGGGTCATCCGGCAGGATCAGCGGCCATTCGAATTTCAGCATCAACGCACAGGACGGCATCATCGCAATGATGTCATAGCCCTTGTCGATCCACGGGCCCAACTCGGCCGCGACCTTGCGGGCGGATTCGGCAACGGCGGCGATATCGCCCTGTTCCAGCTGCGGCATGCCGCAGCAGGCCGGGTGCACCACTTCGGTTTCGACGCCGTTTTTCGCCAGCACGGCGCGGGTCGCGTGGCCGATTTCCGGGTTGTTGTAATTGCCGTAACAGGTCGCATACAGCACCGCCTTGCGGCCGGATGCCGGGGCATCCTTGTTGACCACGGGCGGGTTGGCGCTGGACGACTTGACGAAGGTCTTGCCGGTAAATTTCGGCAGGGCGGCGTGGCGATGCACGCCGGCGACCGATTCCATGATCGGGCGGGTCAGCGCATTGCGTTCATCCGTCGCCCAGTTCGCCACGGGGGCCGCCATCGCCGCCAGTTTGCCGTTGCGGTCTGTCCGCGTCAGTTGCTTTTCGGCAAAGCCGATCTCGCCCTCGCGGTTTTCCGCCGCGCGATACCGCAGCATCAGATGCGGAAAGTCGAGATTGAATTCATGCGGCGGCACATAGGGGCATTTGGTCATGAAGCACATGTCGCACAGCGTACAGGCATCCACGACGGGCTTGAAATCGGCGGAATCGACGGAATCGAGCTCGCCGGTTTCCGATTCGTCGATCAGGTCGAACAGGCGCGGAAAGCTGTCGCACAGATTGAAACAGCGGCGACACCCGTGGCAGATATCGGAAACGCGCCGCATCTCTGCATCGAGCTTATCCCTGTCGTAAAAACCAGGGTCCTGCCACGCGATCGGGTGCCGCGTGGGCGCCTCAAGGCTGCCCTCGGTCATGATTCATTCCACCGCAACTGTGAAGTAACGTTCGTATGATGAAAAATCAGGTTGCGACGGGTTAACGCCGCAACCTGACAATCAACCGCCCGATCAGCTGTCGAGCGAATCCAGCGCTTTCTGGAAACGGCCGGCATGGCTTTTTTCAGCCTTTGCCAAGGTTTCGAACCAGTCGGCGATTTCGTCGAAGTTCTCTTCACGCGCGGTGCGCGCCATGCCCGGATACATATCGGTGTATTCGTGGGTTTCACCCGCAACCGCTGCGCCGAGATTGTCGGCCGTGCCGCCAATCGGGAGGCCCGTTGCCGGGTCGCCGGTTTCTTCGAGGAATTCGAGATGGCCATGCGCATGGCCGGTTTCGCCTTCGGCGGTGGAGCGGAAGACGGTCGCGACATCGTTGTAGCCTTCGACGTCGGCTTTCTGCGCGAAATAGAGATAGCGGCGATTGGCCTGACTTTCGCCCGCAAACGCTGCCTTCAGATTTTCTTCGGTCTTGCTGCCTTTAAGTGCCATGGATCCCTCCTCTTGGATTTATAATCAGCCACTGCCTTTTATATGGCGCAGTGCAGAGGACGAGTCAATGATTTTAGAATTATTTTAAAAAAAGAAGTATGGCGTTATTTTAATTGAGAATAGCTGTCAATTAGCGCGTACGCGAATGATCACGTCTACGCTGTCGATGACCGTTCCGGCCGGCGCGTCCGGCAACCTGGACACCGCGACGGCGGCGCCCAAAATATCCGTCAATTCTGCCGTGTCCTGATTGAAGAAATGATGATGTGGATCAGTATTCGTGTCGAAATAGGACCGGCGCGCATCGACCGCGACTTCGCGCAGCAGGCCCGATGCGGTGAACTGGTTCAGCGTATTGTAGACGGTCGCCAGCGAAACCTTCACGCCATGATGCGTGGCCTGCTGGTGCAGTTGTTCCGCCGTGACGTGCCGGTCGCCGGAATCGAACAACAGCCGCGCCAGCGCCATGCGCTGCCGGGTGGGCCGCAATCCGACCACGTTAAGCCGGTCAAGGACGTCGGAAAAGGGACGTTTCACTATCATGCCGGTTACATAATACGCCATATTGGCTTGCGCAATTCCTATTTGTAACAGTGCCGTATCAATATTTTTTGAACCGGTCGAAAAAAGGTCAGCCGTAGCGGAACAATTCCGCGCCGTCTTCCCGGAGCCACCGGCGCCCGGCTCGCGCATGCGGGCACAGCCTGTCGACAACCGCCCAGAATGCCGGTGAGTGGTTTGGCTCCGCCAGATGACCGACCTCATGCGCGACCACATATTCCAGGACGTCGGCCGGCGCCAGAATGAGACGCCAGTTGAACGACAGGTTGCCGTTTGCCGCGCAGCTTCCCCAGCGGCTGCGCTGGCCGCGGATCGATATTTTTCCGGCGCGACGACCCAGCAGCGCCGTTTTCTCTGCGACGACAGGCGCTATCGTGGTGCGCGCGTCGCGCCGCAGCCAGTCATGCAGGCGGCGCGGCAGATGCTTCGCCTGGCCTGAAACGCAAATGCGGTCGCCATCGACCCAGACGCCGCGCCGCGCCGCCGGCGCATGCGCGATATGGTGGGCCGCGCCGCGATAGGGAATCACCGCGCCATCGCCGAAGGGAATGCCGTCGGGCAAAGCGGCCAGCTGTGCCGCCAGCCAGCCGGCGCGTTCCCTCAGGAACGACATGCCTGCCGCTTCCCCGACTCTTGCGGGCAGGACGAGTTCCGCGCCGCCTATGGCCGGATCAACACGAATGGCAATCCGACGCGCCCGCGCGCTGCGCCGGATCGCCACCGCGACCTCGCGCCCGTCAATTTGCAGAACCGCCATCCCGGCCATATCAGCGCCGCCGGCCCCGCCCGCCGAACTTGCGGCGGTGGAATGGTTCCGCGCCGTCGATCAGCCAGTCGACGATATGGCGCTCCAGGTCCGTGACGTCGTTTTCGGAAACCGCCTTGCCGCGCACCGATATGCCGGCTTCATGCACGGTGTCCGGGTCGCCGGAAACCAGCGGGTGCCACCAGGCCAGGTCGCCGCCACTGGCAATGACCCGATAGGCGCAGCTATGCGGTAGCCAGCGCAGGGTTGCGGCCTTTCCTGGCGTCAGTTGTACGCAATCGGGAACCTTAGTCTGCCGGTTGGCATAATCGCTGCAATTGCAGCCATGCAGGTCCAATAACGTACAGGCAACATCGGTCAGGCCGATTTCGCCGGTATCCGCGTCCTCGACCTTGTGCAGGCAGCACTGGCCGCAGCCGTCGCAGAGCGATTCCCATTCGGCCTGGGTCATCTGGCTCAGGGTTTTCAGTTTCCAGAACGGCAGGGGCGCGGCATCGTCACTCATGCGGCGGAGTCTATCAGATGTATGAAGGATCCGGCGATATTTCCCGATACCCGCCCGGCCGGAGACAGCGGGTCATTCCGCGAATCAAGCACCGAAAACAGGGCGTCACCCGGCCCTTCCTCGTGGATCGTCGCGTAATGGAATTCATGGCCGGTAAACCGCGACCCGGCGCGGCCCAGCGGCGACGCATTCAGGCTCTCGAGTCGCCGATACCCGAGTTGCAGCCGGCGGTTCGCGAAAGATGTCGTCACGGGCAGCAGTCCCGCCATTGCATGCCGAACGCCATCGGCATCGATCATGTCGCGTCCCAGGACCATATAACCGCCGCATTCGCCGTACACCGCGGCACCCTTCGCGGCCAGGAGGCGAAGCCCGCCGAGGAACCCGGCATTGCCGGCCAGCCGTCCGGCATGCAGTTCGGGATACCCGCCGGGCAGATAGACCGCGTCCGCGGCGGCGTCTGGCGATTCATCGGCCAGTGGCGAAAACGGAATGACCTCCGCGCCCGCCGCGCGCCATCCGTCCAGCACGGCCGGGTAGCAGAACCGGAACGCCTGGTCGCGGGCGACGGCGATGCGTTGGCCGAGGGGCGGCAGGGACACCGGCGTTGCCGTAGACGGTAGCCGCGACTGGCGCGCCACGCCTTGCAATTCCGCCAGATCGAGATGTTCCCGGACAAACATTCCCGCGGCTTCGAGAAACGGTTCCAGCGCCGCATGTTCCGACGCCTGGACGAGGCCGAGATGGCGGTCCGGCAAAGTCAGCGCCGCATCGGCGTGCAGGCAACCGAGCAGGGGAACTGCTGGATTCAGGGTCGCGAAAGCCTCGTGCAGGATCCGCGCGTGCGCGGCGGACCCGACCCGGTTGCAGATGATCCCCGCAATCGCGATGTCGCGCCGGTGCCGGATGAACCCTTCGGCCAGCGCCGCGACAGACGCGCCCTGGCCTTTGGCGTTGATGATCAGCACGACCGGCCAGCCGGTTGCCGCGGCAAGGTCCGCAGTTGATCCGCCGCCGCCCGATGCGCCGTCGAACAATCCCATGACCCCTTCGCACAGGACCAGGTCGGCGGATTCTTCCAGGCCGCCGGCAAGGCCGGCCAGGGTGTCGCTGCGCATCGCCCAGACATCCAGGTTGATGCAGACCCGGCCACAGGCGGCGCCGTGAAAGGCGGGATCAATATAGTCCGGGCCGGCCTTCGCGGCGGCGACCCGGATCCCGCTGTTGCGTAGCGCCCGCAGCAGCGCCATCGTGATGACCGTCTTGCCACAGCCGCTGGAGGGCGCCGCGAGGATCAGGCCCGGCGCGGTCATTCAGGCGGCGAGCCGCACGAGAACGCCGCCGACCGCTGCCCATTGCGCCAGATGGATCAGGACGCTGGCGCGATGCAGCCGGGCCGCCATGCGGTCGTTGCCGGCGCCACGCTGGCGCTGCAGCGCCGGCAGCAGAATTCCCCGTGCGCCGAAAAACAGGGCGGCGACAGCCAGGATGACATAGCCATCCGGGCGATAGGCGGGAATGGGCAACAGCACGAGTAACGGCAACAGCGACACGACCCCCATCACGGAAAAATACGCTGGAAACAGGGCGCGCATGAAAGCCGTGGCGACGTCGCGCGGCAGGTTACGGAACACCATCGGTGCGAAAAACGCCATGAAGAACGTCATGCCGCCAAACAGGACAGCCATCAGAACCAGCGCCACAACATGCAGGGTAAGCCATTCCATCACCGGGCAGTATACGCCGGCCGCTCGATTTTCCGGTAGTGTTTAGGACAGGAACAGGTTGAATGCGTGAAATACCGCTGCCGCCATGAGCGCCGCGGCGGGCACCGTGATGACCCAGGCCGATGCGATGGTCATGACATGGTGGCGCCGCACCAGTTTGCGGCGCCGCACACGCTCGGCGACATCGATGGGCTTCGCTGATGTATTCTTTTTGTGCCGGCCATGGTTGATATGGGTCTGCCGGCTCGTCCGGTACTCCCGGTAGAAACCGACGCCGAAAACCGCGCCCACGGCAATATGCGTTGAACTGACGGGCAATCCAAGGGCCGACGCAATCAGCACGGTAATCGCCGCGGAAAGCGCGACGCAATAGGCGCGCATGGGATTCATCTTGGTAATCTGTTCGCCGACGGTCCGGATCAGCTTTGGGCCGAACAGCACCAGTCCCGCGGATATACCGGCCGCGCCGACCAGCAGAATCCAGAACGGCAGCTCGACCTTGCTCGAAACCGCGCCCGACGTGGCCGCATTGACGATCGCCGCCAGCGGACCAACGGCATTCGCGACATCGTTGGCGCCATGGGCAAAGGACAGCAGCGCGGCGGAGCAGATCAGCGGAATGGTGAACAGCTTGCGCAGGGACCGGTTGCGGTTTTCCATACCTTCCGACTGGCGCCGGATCATCGGTTTCAGAATGGCGAAACTGCCGCCGAAAATCCCGAAGGCGATCACCGCCACGATCCAGACATCCGGTTTCCAGATCTTCTGAAGGCCTTTCATGATCAGATAGGCCGAAAAAATTCCCGCCATCAGCGCGACCAGCAGGGGCACCCAGCGGCGGGCCGCCGCGATCTTGTCCGGCTGGTAGATGATCTGCGATTTCACGAAGGCGAGGAAGATCGCGGCGATCACCCCGCCCATCAGCGGGGAGATGACCCAGCTGGCCGCGATGGAGCCCATGGTCGGCCAGTTGACGACGCCGAATCCGGCGGCCGCAATGCCCGCCCCGGCAACGCCGCCGACAACCGAATGGGTCGTCGATACCGGCGCATTCAGATAGGTCGCGAGATTGACCCAGATCGCCGCGGCAAGCAGCGCCGACATCATCGCCCAGATGAAGGTCCGGCTGTCCGGCATGGCGTCGGCGCTGATGATATTCTTCGAGATCGTGGAAACGACATCGCCACCGGCCAGGATCGCGCCGGCGGCTTCGAAAATCGCGGCGATGACCAGGGCGCCGGCGAGAGTGAGCGCCCGCGACCCCACCGCTGGCGCCATGTTGTTGGCCACGTCATTGGCGCCGATATTCAGCGCCATGTAGCCGCCGATGACCCCGGCGGCGACGATCATGCTGCTATTGGCGCCGTCGCCGGAAACCAGATTGGTAAACACCCAGACAATGACGAGAAAAAGGACCGCCAGGCCGACCATGCCGACACGCAATGCCGTGGGCCGCGCCGCCGCCGAAACCTCGCCGATTTTCGTCAGGTCCTTGCTGAGCGTTTCCTTGTACATGGGGAGATCATCCTGCGATGGCGTTCGACAAAGGGATGGTACGTAACAAAACTGTCACAAAACGGTAACGATTCCTGACCGTTTGACATATGCCGCCGGGCGATGCAATTGCTATCCCGGCCCGCGGCGTCTCCGAGCCGCTGAATCATAGGAGTGCGGCAATAATGAACGGCGCGGAAAGTCTGGTAAGGACACTGGTCAGGGGCGGAGTCGATGTCTGCTTCACCAACCCGGGGACATCGGAGATGCATTTCGTCGCCGCGCTGGACAAGGTCGACGGCATGAACTGCCTGCTGTGCCTGTTCGAAGGCGTGGTGACCGGTGCCGCCGACGGCTATGCCCGGATGGCGGGGAAGCCGGCCTCGACGCTGCTGCATCTCGGCCCCGGCCTCGGCAATGCGGTCGCCAACCTGCACAACGCGCGCAAGGCGGATACGCCGATGATCAATATCGTCGGCGAGCACGCGACCTATCACATCGAACACGATGCGCCGCTGACCGCCGATATCGAAGGCATCGCGCGGCCGGTTTCGCACTGGGTTAAGACATCCCGGGATTCCCGGACCGTCGCGGCGGATGCCGCCGAAGCCATTGCCACGGCAAGCGCGCCGCCGGGGCAGATCGCAACGCTGATCCTCCCCGCCAATACCGCCTGGGAAGATTCGGACGGCCCGGCCGAGGTGCCGGCAATTCCCCGCCGCGCGACGATTGCCGACGACGCGATCATCGCCGCCGCCAGGGTGCTGCGGTCCGGCGAACCGACCGTCCTGATGCTGGCCGGGCAGGCGCTGTATGAAGGCACGCTGAACCTGGCTGGCTGCATTGCCGCGAAAACCGGCGCCGGCCTGATATCGCAGGGGGCGAACGCCCGGCTGCAGCGCGGCGCGGGGCGGGTTGCCGTCAATCGGATTCCCTTCTCGGTCGATCAGGCGCTCGAGGTCCTGGCGCCCTACCGGAATATCATTCTGGTCGGCGCCAAACCGCCGGTGGCGTTCTTTGCCTATCCCGGCAAGCCGAGCCGGCTGGAAGCCGAAGGCTGCAGAATTCACCGGCTGTGCGAACTGGGCGAAGATGCGGAAGACGCACTGGCCCGGCTGGCCGAGGCAGTGGGTGCGAAGCCGGGCGATGCGCAGGTGCAGCAGGCTTTCCGGCCCGACCTGCCGAAAGGTGCGCTGACGGCGGAAACCATCGCCGCCGTGCTGGGCAATGTCCTGCCGGAAGGCGCGATCATCGCCGATGAATCCGTATCGGTCGGCCGCGGCTTTTTTCCGATGACCGCCGGTACGCCGCCGCATGACTGGCTGAACAATATGGGCGGCTCCATCGGACTCGGCATGCCCCTGGCGACGGGCGCGGCCGTGGCCTGCCCGGACCGCAAGGTGATCTGCCTGGAAGGCGATGGCAGCGGCATGTATACGCTGCAGGCGCTGTGGACCCAGGCGCGCGCCAATCTGGACGTGACAACGGTCGTTCTCGCCAACCGCTCCTACGCCATCCTGCGCGGCGAACTGACCCGGGTCGGCGCGGAAAACCCCGGCCGCAAGGCGCTGGACATGCTGGACCTGTCGCGGCCCAACCTGGACTGGGTACAGATGGCCAACGGTATGGGGGTGGAGGCGGTTCGCGTCGATGATTGCGAAGGATTCTACAAGGCGATGGTCGCGGGTCTTGCCGTCAAGGGCCCCTATCTGGTCGAAGTTGTGATGTGAGGGAGCCGCGATGAAACTGTATGTGACGCTGACGTCGCCCTATGCCCGCATGGCGCGGGTGCTGGTCATTGAGAAAGGCATCGAGGAAAAGGTCACGGTGGTGCCGATTGCGACCCGCACCCTGGACACGCCACTGCTGGCGATCAATCCGGCGGGGCGGGTGCCGACGCTGGTCAATGACGGCGGCGAGATGTTCGACGAATCGGCGCTGATCATCGATTACCTGGAAGCGATTTACGGGCCGCCGCTGCTGGCGCCACCGGTCGGCTGGGCGGCAAAGAGGCTGGAGGCCCACGCGCGCAGCAATCTGGACGGGCTGTCGGTCTGGATCCGCGAATTGCGGCGGTTGCCGGAACACCGATCGCCCATCATCCTGGAACTGGAGGAAGCGCGCGGGTTGCGCCTGGCAAAGGAATTCAACGTTATCGCCGCCAGCGGGGCGCTGGACGGGCCGCTGGACCGGGTGCAACTCCTCCTTGGCTGCACGTACCACTGGCGGGACAAAACGATGCCGGACTTCGACTGGCGTAACGGCAATCCGCACCTGTCCGCCTGGGTCGACCGCTTCGGCGAACGGGAATCGATGCAGCGCACGATCCCGCCCGTCTGAGGCTTATTCTTTAGGCTTCAGATCCAGCGACGCGGAGTTCATGCAATAGCGCAGCCCGGTCGGCGCCGGCCCGTCGGGGAAGACATGGCCGAGATGCGCATCGCATTTCGCGCAGATGATTTCTGTCCGGCGCATGAAGAACTTGTTGTCCGATTCCTCGCCGACCGCCTCCGGCGACAGCGGCTGATAGAAGCTCGGCCAGCCGGTGCCGGAATCGAACTTGGTGTCGGAATCGAACAGCGGATTGCCGCAACAGACGCAGACATAGACGCCAGCATCCTTGGTATCGGCATACTTGCCGCTAAAGGCCCGTTCGGTCCCCTTCTCGCGCGTCACGTGATACTGCTCGGGCGACAGTTGCGCCCGCCATGCCGCGTCCGTCTTTACGACCTTGCCGGATGTGTCGTCAGCCATTTGCCGTTCTCCCATCGTCCCGCCGGCGGTCCGCCACAATAGGCGCGTACCCCTTCCAGCATTTCGTGCATCGATCCATCTTCTATGCCAAGCGCGTGCATGTGTTCAACCGTGTTCGCCAGATACTCCGCGCAGGTGCCGATCTTGCCCTTCGCCTCGGCCAGATGAGCGATCAGCAGATCGCGGGGCAGCTTGCCCGCATAACGGACATGGTCGCGCCGGATGACGAATGTAAGGGCCTTCACCGGCCCGTCCGGCGTGCGGACCGTGACCCAGCGCGCCATATAGGATCCGCCGCCCATTTCCCGCGCCCAGACGATCTCCAGTTCCTCGCGCACCTGTTCCGGGGCGATGCAATAGGCCATGCCGGTGCAGGACCCGCCGCGATCCAGCCCCAGGGTCAGCCCCGCCAGTTC
>JAQCHR010000039.1 GCA_027619655.1 Pseudomonadota bacterium | reverse complement strand
AGGATGACATGCGCCCCGGCGGGTGCCCTCCCCTCAAAATGCGATGGCTGCACGAAATAGCGACCGGCCCGCAAAGGCTGAAAGGACCGCTGGGTTTCCGCCACCCAATCGGTCACCGGCAAGGGCATGCAGACGGCATCCGGTTCGGGGATGCCGGCACGGGCGGCGGCAATGGCAATGGCGGCGGTCAATGTTTCCGCCGACGGCGGGGCCAGCGTATAGCCTTCGACCCGCCAGAGGATGTCTTCCTCGAACTCGAACGATACGAGGGCGGTACAGAATGGCTCAAACGCCTGCACGAAGTATTCCGCGGCGCGCGGCGGTACGAAGACCTCTATTTTCCAGCCATCGGCGGTCAGGGTCATGCTACGGCCTGGTCACGAATGCGGCGACAACCCGCTTTTCCCCGGCATTGTCGAAGGCGATGGTCAGTTTATCGCCATCGACCTCCCGCACGGCGCCCATGCCGAATTTCTGGTGGAAGCAGCGCTCGCCCACGGTAAAGCCTGAATCCTCTCCGGTTACCGTATAGGCCGTCGATTCGATGTATTTCTGCCCCTTCCCGTGCGCCTGGTAACGGCGCCAGCCGGGCCCGCCTTCCGTTTTCGTCGACACGCCGCCGAACGTGAAACCGCCGCGGGATTCCGACAGCCCGTCGTTCCGGGCACTGCCATACAGGCCGGAATCCGTGGTCACCTCGACGCATTCGGGCGGCAATTCGTCGATAAACCGGGAGGGAATGGCGCTGCGCCACTGGTTGTAGACCCGGCGGCTGGCCGCATGGGTTATACGGACCCGCTTGCGCGCCCGCGTGATCCCGACATAGGCCAGCCGGCGCTCTTCCTCCAGTCCGGCAGCACCGCTTTCATCGATGGCGCGCTGGTGCGGGAACAGTTCCTCTTCCCAGCCCGGCAGGAAGACGGTTTCGAATTCGAGGCCCTTGGCGCTGTGCAGGGTCATCAGGTTGACCATATCCTCGCCGGCGGCCTCGGTATTCTCCATCACCAGGCTGACATGCTCCAGGAAGCCTTCCAGGTTCGCGAATTCGGCCATGGCTGGCAGCAGTTCCTTCAGGTTTTCCAGCTTTCCCTGGGCTTCCGGCTTCTTGCTGGTCAGCCACATTTCCGTATAACCGGATTCGTCCAGCACCGTCGCCGCCAGTTCCGTGTGCGGCACGCCGCCCGCCAACTGCCCCCAGCGCCGGAAATCTTCCAGGACGGCGCTAAGCTTGCGCTTTGCCGCCGTGCCCAGTTCATCGGTCTCGACGATTCGCACGCCTGCAGTGAACAGCGAGCAGCCTTCGATCCTGGCCAGCCCGTGCAGCGCCTGCAGCGTCGTCTTGCCGACGCCGCGCGCGGGCTTGTTGATGATCCGTTCGAAGGCCAGGTCATCGTCCGGCTGGTGGATCAGCCGCAGATAGGCCAGTGAGTCACGGATTTCCTCGCGCTCATAGAATCGCGGCCCACCGATCACCCGGTAGGGGATGCCCAGGGTCATGAGGCGGTCTTCGAATTCCCGGGTCTGGAACCCGGCCCGCACCAGCACAGCGATCTGGTCCAGCCGGTGCTTCTTGCGATGCAGGGATTCGATTTCCTCCCCCACATAGCGGGCCTCTTCCTCGCCGTCCCAGACGCCGCGAACGATGAGCTTTTCGCCCTCGTTCATGTCCGTCCACAGCGTCTTGCCGAGCCGCCCCTCGTTATGGGCAATCAGGCCGGAGGCGGCCGCCAGGATATGCGGGGTGGAACGGTAATTGCGCTCCAGCCGGACTACCGTCGCGCCTGGAAAGTCCTGTTCGAAGCGCAGGATATTGCCGACCTCCGCCCCGCGCCAGCCATAGATCGACTGGTCATCATCGCCGACGCAGCACAGGTTGCGATGCCCCTGCGCCAGCAGCCGCAGCCACAGATACTGCGCCACATTCGCGTCCTGATATTCATCCACCAGGATATAGCGGAACAGCCGCTGGTAATCAGCCAGGACATCGGCATTGTCGGTAAACAGCGTCAGGCAATGCAGCAGCAGGTCGCCGAAATCCGTGGCGTTCAGCGTGGCCAGCCTTTCCTGGTATTGCCGGTACAGGTCGATTGCGCGGCCATTGGCGAATTCACCGCCATCGGCCTTCGGCACCTTGGCCGGCGTCAGGCCGCGATCCTTCCAGCGCTGGATGATCCCGGACAGCACCCGTGCCGGCCAGCGCTTCTCGTCGATCTGTTCCGCTTCCATAAGCTGCTTGAGCAGCCGCACCTGATCGTCGGTATCGAGAATGGTGAAATTGGACTTCAGCCCGACCAGTTCCGCGTGCCGCCGCAGAATACGGACCCCCAGCGCATGAAATGTCCCCAGCCACAGCCCCTCGGTCGCGGGTCCGATGAGATCGGCAACCCGTTCGCGCATTTCCCGCGCCGCGCGGTTGGTGAAGGTCACCGACAGGATCTGATAGGGACGCGCCCGATTGGTATGGATGATCTGCGCCAGCCGGGTGGTCAGCACGCGCGTCTTGCCCGTCCCCGCCCCTGCGAGCACCAGCACCGGTCCATCCAGCGCCTCCACCGCCGCGCGCTGCGATTCGTTCAGCGAATCCAGCCAGGGCGCCTGCCGCACGGGGGCGGACGGCGCCGCTTCTTCATAATCCAGCGGATCGCTGGCGAATGGGTCGGTCATCGAACCACAGGTCTCGTTCAAAAGGGATGCTGCACCACTCTATATAGGGCAGAACCGGCATTAGCGAAACGGTGGCGGACACCTGGGTGGTCCGGATCACGTTTCAGTGCGGCATTACGGTGCGGTCCCTTAACGTGATAAGATAATTTTGAATTTTCTATCACAATTCAGGCGAGCAAAGCCGTCATGAGAATCTGGAACCAGGCTTTCGGATATGCGAGGCATATAGCGGCGTTCGGGCTACTTTGCGTAATCCTGTCCGCGATTTCGGTCCCTGTCCGCGCGCAATCCAGCGCCGAGGACGTTCTCCGCGCCGTGGTCCGCGTCCAGAGTACGGCCGACAGTTCGGCCCGGACGGCGAAAACGCTGGGGACAGAGCGCGATGGGCACGGCGTCGTCATCGATTCGAGCGGCCTGATCCTGACGATCGGTTATCTGGTGCTGGAAGCGTCAACGGTTATGGTGACCGGACCCGATGGCGAACCGCAACCGGCCCGCGTCATCGCCTATGACCACGATACCGGTTTCGGCCTGTTGCGCATGGCCCGGCCGCTGCCGGTAAAGCCGATGCGGATGGGCGATTCGTCATCCCTGGCTGTCAACGCAGACGTCCTGGTCGCCGGGTTTGGCGGCGCGGGAAATGTGATCCGGGCCAGGGTCGTTTCCCGCCGCGATTTCGCCGGATACTGGGAATACCTGTTGCCCGATGCGATCTTCACCCAACCGCCCTACCCCTTGTTCGGCGGCGCGGCGTTGATCGACAAGGATGGCAGGCTGGTCGGAATCGGCTCACTGATCGTCGGCGACGCGCAGGCGCCGGACACCCCAAGCCCCGGCAACATGTTCGTGCCCATCAACGCGCTGAAGCCGATTCTCGGCCAGTTGATTGCAGATGGCCGCTCTGACGGCGCGCCGCGGCCCTGGATCGGCATCTATACCGAAGAGCTTCGCCAGCGCGTTTTCGTAGCGCGCCTCGCGGCTGGCGGCCCCGGTGCTCTGGCCGGCATCCTGCCAGGCGACCTGGTTGTCGCTGTTGCCGGTCAGCCGGTTGCGGGTCAGATGGATTTCTACCGCAAGGTCTGGTCGCTGGGCGAACCCGGTGTGGACATTCCGCTGACGGTCCTTCGACAGACCGGCGGCGTCGAAGTAGTCACCGTTAAATCAGGCGACCGGTACGACTGGCTGAACCGCGGCACGAGCCACTGACAAGAGCCATTGTTGCGATGGTCGACGCCGCTCAATCCAGCAGGGTCGATACGATTTCGTCCCATTCTTCGTTCAACGGCGCGGACGACGCCGGCTTGCCCGCGCGGCGGTACCAGTAGCCCGCATTGGCGAGGTCGCCCTCGACCCGGTGCAGATAGGCGTGCACCCAGGCGCCGGTGGCGTTGTCCTGCGCCTGCGCCAGTTGATGCGCCGCATCCCAGTTGCCTTTCGCATCCTGCCACAGCGCCTACAGGGCGCGATCAAGACCGTCCGGTGGCGTATCGCTCCGAACAGAATCCCTGAATGCCTGAATATCCATGTCGCCTCTCCCAATCGCATTGGTTCGTTCAATCATAGCATGGTTGACGGGCAGCACTGGCATTCGCGCGCAAAAGATGTGTAGGCTCTAACCAATCGAAAAAACACATCAGGGGAAACCATGAAAATCAGCAGTTACGAAGTGGCCATTCTGAAGGTGCCGGAAGACGACCCGCTGGCGAATATGCCGGAAGAAGCCGGCCGGTTCCGGCCTGTCGTCATGCTGCGCCTGCGCACCGATAACGGGATCGAGGGCATCGCCGTCACCTTCTACGGTGGCAAGATGACCGGCAGCCTGAAAGTAGCGGTCGAGGAACTGTCCGAACTGACCGTCGGCGAAGACCCGTTGCGGATTGAAAAAATCGTCGCGAAACTGCGTAGCGGCACCGGGGATTCCTGCGGGCCGGGCGGCATCTTCACCCTGGCGCTGTCGGCCATCGACATCGCGCTGTGGGACATCAAGGGCAAGGCGCTGGAACAGCCGCTGTGGAAACTGCTGGGTGGCCACCGCGACCGCGTGCCGACCTACGCCTCCGGTTCGCTGCGCCGCGGACTGACCGACGATCAGGCGCAGCGGGCAGCGCAGATCCTGGTGCAAAAGGGCTTCCGGGAGATGAAGACCCAGATGGCGCTGCCCGGCAACCCGACGCCCGCCGACGAGGTCCGCCGCGTCACGGTGGTGCGTGAGGCCATCGGTCCCGACATCAAGTTGATGTGCGACATCAACCAGCGCTGGCGGCCGGAACAGGCCATCGATATCGGCAGTCGGGTCGAAGAGGTCGGGCTTTTCTGGCTGGAGGATGTCACCACGGCGGATGACTATCAGGGTCTCGCCCGCGTCACCGCCGCGCTGAACACCCCCATCGCCGGCGGCGAATACCTGTATGGCATCGCCCCGTTCCGGCAGATGATCGAGGCGCGGTCGATCGATATTGTCATGGTGGATATCGTCCGGGCCGGCGGCGTCACCCAGTGGATGAAGATCGCGGGCATGGCGGAAGCCTTCAACCTGCCCATCGTCAGCCATGTGATGCCGGAAATCCTGGTGCATCTGGTCGCCGCCTGCCCGAACGGACTGACGGTCGAATACATGCCCTGGATGCTGGCGCTCTACGAAGAAACCCCGGTGATCGACAATGGCGACCTGATCCTGCCGACCACACCGGGACTGGGCCTGAAGTTTGACGAAAAAGCGATTGCCGCGTTCCGGGCGTAATTGGCCGGTTCAATATCGAGGCGATGATACAGCGGGGCGGCAGGACTGTTCCAGGTCCGCCGCCCTTTCATTTTCCGGCTACGGCGAACGCCTATCCGATCAGATCCAGCGTTCCCTCGGCGAAGAGTTCCTCGACCTCGAACCTGCGTGGTGTGATGTGCTGGTCGACCGCCATCTGCGCCAGGGCGTCCAGCGCCCTGCGGTTCGGCTCGATGCCGTAGGGGAACGGGTCGCCGGCGAGTCCGGTCTCAAGCTGGACCGTCAGCGCATCTTCTTCAGACAGTTCCCCCGAACGGTCGAGCGCGCCGTAATAGGCGCCCTTCGATTCGGTCAGCGCATCAAATAAATCCGCCGCGAGGCCTGGATATTCTTCCAGCAGGTCGTCACGGACGACAATGGTGTGGTTCACCGGGTAGATCCCGGTTTTCCGGTAGGCGGCAAAACCTGCTTCCACTGCATCGGGGATCAGCGGTTCCACCCCCGGCGGGGCCGCACCGAAAGCGCCGACCGCCGCGTCGATATCCCCTGTTTCAAAAAGATCGCCAATCTTGCGCCCCTTGAAGAGATAGCTCGCGTTGGGCGGCAGTTCGAATTCCGCGACATGTTCGTCATCGGTCGCGGCCCAGCGCACCTTGTCCAGGTTGACGCCGTATTCATTCTGCAGGACGCCGCGCGCCCAGACGCCGGTGGTGACCGTGTAGCCCCGATTCACACCGACGGTCCGGCCTTCCAGGTCCCGCGGGTGCCGGATGCCCGATTTCGTGTCATGGAAAATCGCCGCATGATGGAAATTCCGCGTGATGAAAACGGGAATGGCGGTGAAGCGCTTCTTATGCGCCCTGGCGCAGAGATAGGTTGTGACCGGCATCTCGCAGATATCGAACGCCAGTTCCCGCACCATCCGGCGCGCAGCGACGAGGATATTGTCGAATTCGGGATATTCGAGCTGGATATCGTCATTCAGCTCGACGACATCCTCTTTCATCTGCAGCATCAACCCGTAGTCGCGGGTCGGCATGGTCAGGGTGGGCATGGAAAATTCCTCCTTCAGGGCGCGACTCGATAGACCATCTGGTAATTGCCGGCAATCGACGGTGTCGTTCCGCCATGGGCGGCAATGCCTCCCGGTCCCATGAGAGTCCGGTCGACAGCTGTGATCCCGGCGGCATTCGTGGCTTCCACCAGTACGACAAATCCGGGTACAAGATCCGGCGTCTGCCGCAAATGCACCCGCTTCGATGCCGCGACCAGATCCGCCGCGACTTCCCAGGCATGCGCGGCGATTACGCCCCGTTCGGCGGCGAATCCGGGCACCTTTTCCCCCAGCCATTGACGCAACGCATCCGTGCGGCCTTCCCCGGCATCGAACAGGTAGAATCCGGCGGTCCCGCCCTCGCCTTCCCCTGCGCTGGCCAGCAACCGCCCCATGAAACGTGTCGGGCCGATGAAATTGGGCAGGTAGCGCCGGCTGTTCTCGTCGGGATCGCGGATCAGCGACAGATACGCCTCGCTGGTGAAGGTTTCGGCGCGCTCCGCCTCGTATAGGGCGGCATAGCGCGGGTTGCCCCCTACGGACTCGAAGCGCCCCCGACGAAATCCCGGCAGACCGACAACGCGGTCCCGCATGTGTTCGCGGCTGTACCATTCATTGAATTCGCCTTCCACCGCCGGATCAATATCGAGCAGCGCCAGCAATATCGCCTGTCCTGCAACCGTCATGGCGTCCTTTCCCGAACTATCAGCGCGTCAGGGGTTTGAGGGCATCCGCGCTGGGCGCCGTTGCCGCGACAATCGGCAGGGTGTCATAGGCGGCCGACCAGGCGGCAACCGCCGGATAGGTCTCGCGCCAGTCGGGGACCAGCTTGTAAAACCGCATCATCCCCAGCGCCGTAAACAGGCAGATCGTCCTGAAGGTCAGCGGCGGGGCCCCGGCCGGCACGGTCAGGGTCGCGTTCAGATGGGCCAGCTCTCGCCGTGCCTGTTCTTCCTCGACCTCCAGCAGGAAATCGGACTGGTCCTCCTTTGCCCGCCGGACTTCGCGCGACCAGACCGTGATGGCGTCCAGAAAGGCCAGCGCCTCCGTTTCCGCAGCAACGGCCTGCCAGTCGCCGTAGCGCGCAACCGTCTGCGTCCGGCCGCCCTTTTCGTCCAGATAGGCGCAGATATGCCGCGCCTCGGCCAGGGTCAGGTCGCCATCGACCAGCACCGGCACCCGGCCGAGCGGCGACAGCGATATGACCGGGTTGTCCTTGCTGCGCAGGGTCACCCATTCCAGTTCGATGGCATCGGTCAAGCCCGCCTGGTCTGCAACGATCCGGCACATCCGGGCATAGGGTGAATTTGGCGTGTAATAAAGTTTCATGACGGCCCCGTTCCTGTATTGCGCCCCGCGGCGCCCGTTTCTTCAACCATAGTTCTCGAAGCTGGCATCCCCGAAGTCAACGCTTTCAAGCGTCGTAGAGAGTTAGGAACAAAAAAGTGGCCCTTCCCGCATCGCGGAAAGGGCCAGTCGGGCCGGGTGGTTCGAATAAAGTTCAGTTACTGTCGCGTTTGTCTTTTTCTTCGTCGCGATGGTGACGACCTTCGCCACTGTGACGGCGATGCAGTTCTTCACGGGTGATGGCGCCATCCCCATCGCGGTCCATGAACCGGGAAATGCGAGTCATCGGCGCCTGCATTTCATCGCTCGTGACCTTGCCATCACCGTCCTCATCCAGTCGCTGGAAGCCATCAACCATCCGGGAGCGCATATGCTCCATCCACAGCCCCTGATATTCTTCAAGCTGCAACACCCCATCACCATTGGCGTCGAACCTGGCGAGGCTGTCGGCGCGGGATTTCTCGACTTCCGCCGCGGTTACCTTGCCGTCATCGTCCAGATCAAACCGGTCGAACATGCGCTCCGCGTGCATGCGGCCTTTCATGCCCGGGCCGCCATGATGCTTGCCATAGCTGCTGTGGCCGCCGCTGTTGCGGTCATGCGCCGATGCGCCCACGGCCAGCGCGCTCAGGGCGCCAAGGGCAATAACACTGGCACCGATCAGGATCTTCTTGTTGCGTATCATCTGTCTTCCTTTCGAGTGGGAAACGGGTTGCTCTCACGGGAAGCAGATGACATCCGAACCATCCCGAAACTATGTCGGGAATCCGCAAAATTGTCGCCAATCGTCCCGGCAGCAGGGATTGCGACAATTTGATACAATTCTTTTGTCGTTTCGCAATTTGATGACGGCATTATGCGGGCCAGTGGAGTAGGCAGGACACGATGGAAGAAACGCCGCACATACTGGTCGTCGACGATCACCGGGACATCCGCGAGCCGCTGGTGAAATATCTGGGCCAGCACGGATACCGGTTAAGCGAAGCCGACAGCGCGGCGGCCGCCCGCCGCGTGCTGGAAAAAAGCGCTATCGATCTGGTCGTGCTCGACATCATGATGCCGGGTGAGGACGGGTTGTCGCTGTGCCGGCACCTGCGTGAATCCTCGGCCATTCCGGTCATCCTGCTGACCGCGATGGCGGACGAAACGGACCGCATTGTGGGGCTGGAAATGGGCGCGGACGATTACCTGACCAAGCCATTCAACCCCCGCGAACTGGTGTCACGGATCCGGGCCGTGTTGCGCCGGGTCCACAGCCTGCCGCCGCAACGGCAGACGGTATCGGCCGGCAATATCCGGTTTGACCGCTGGACGCTGGATACCGCACGGCGCGAGCTGGTCGACGAAACCGGCGCCGCGATCCCCCTCAGCACCGGCGAATTCAATCTGCTGGACGCGTTTCTGCGCCACCCCAACATGGTGCTGACCCGTGATCAACTGCTGGACCATACAAGGGCGCGGGAAGCCGCCGTGTTCGACCGCAGCATCGACAATCAGGTCAGCCGGCTGCGCAAGAAAATAGAGCGGGACCCCAAATCGCCGGCCCTGATCGCCACTGTCTGGGGCGGAGACTATCCCGGCGCCGCCGAGGTCGAACGGTTATGAGGCTGTGGCCGCGCACACTGGCGGGGCAGCTTGTTGCCGGCATCCTGGCGGCGCTGATCGTTGCGCAGTTGGTAACCTTCGCCATTTTCATCGACGAACGCCGCATGGCAACGCGCGCCGCGGCGCGCACCCAGGTTCTGCAGCGCAGCGCTGCGGTCTTCCGACTGCTCGAGAATACGCCGCCGGCGCTTTCGTCCCGCATCGCCGACGAATCGAGCGACGAATGGATCAGTTTTGCCGTATCAGATACCGCGGCCGTTGGCGGGGATGGCGCCCAGCCCCGGGACTGGGCGCTTCGGCGGAACTTCCAGCGCTATCTGGGCCGCGACAATGTCGAAATCCGCATGGATGTCGATACGACCGGCGGGCTTGCTGACCGGGTGCCGGAAATGCCGTTTGGCTGGGAGCAGAAGAATGAAGGATATGAGCGGCGGGACGATGATCACCACGGGGAACACTCGCGAAAGCGGCGGCTGCGGCCCGCATTCGGGCTGACCCTGTCTATCGGCATGCAGGACGGACGGTGGCTGAACGTGGAGACCTTGGTGACGCCGCCACCGCCATCCTGGGCCATCCCGACCCTCAGCATGGTTGGCGGCACAGCCGTCGTGCTGGTCCTTATCGTCATTGTCCTCGTCCGTCGCGTCACCCGCCCGCTGGCGCAACTGGCCGATGCCGCCGAAAATCTGGGCCGGGGAGCCGATACCGAACCACTGCCGGAAAACGGACCGCTGGATATCCGCCGCACGACAGAGGCCTTCAACCGGATGCAAGAACGATTGCAGCGTTTCGTGCGCGACCGTACGCAGTTGCTGGCGGCTATTTCCCATGACCTTCGCACACCGATCACGTCGATCCGGCTGCGGGCGGAGTTTATCGAGGATGCGGAACTGCGCGGGAAGATCATTGCCACGCTGGCGGAAATGCAGCGCATGACCGAAGCAACACTCGCCTTCGCTCGTGAGGATGGAACGTCTGAACACAGCCGCATTGTCGATATTGCCGCGCTGGTGGACAGCGTCGCCGCCGACCTGGCCGATACCGGCATGGACATCGCCTGCGAACCGGGCGCACGAATCGACATCACGGGCCGCCCGGATGCCCTGAAACGGGTGGTCCGGAACCTGATCGAAAATGCGGTAACCTATGGACAGCGCGCCCGCATCGCCATATCCGCATCGGACAGCGACGCGATTATTTCTATCGAAGACGACGGTCCGGGCATTCCCGAAGCTGCGCGCGAGCGGGTTTTCGAGCCCTTTGTCCGGCTGGAGGAATCGCGCAATCAGGAAACCGGCGGCATCGGGCTGGGGCTGGCGATTGCCCGAACCATCGTGCGCGCCCATGGCGGCGATATCGCGCTGGAGGACCCGCCAGGCGGCGGGTTGCGCGTCACGGTCCGTCTGCCGCTCGGCGTCCCGGGCTGAAGTTCAGGGCGTTTCCGGATCGCGCAACAGGTTGATCAGCGGCTGGACCGTCGATAGTTCCTCCATCTGCCCGACGGCGCCGATCACGTTTTCGATCTGGCTTTCGCTATACCGCGGCTTTGCATAGGTCCGGAACTTGTCCTGGACCTGGGCAAAGGACATTGGGTTTTCCGGCGCGCCCAGCGGTGCCTCGCACCGCGCGGTGAATACCCGTCCATCCGTCAATTCCACTGTCGCGACCGCCTGCCCGTTCCCCAACGCATTATCGCAGGTGATCGCCACTTTCTCCGCCGCGAACCGGCGCAGCGCCGGATCGTCGTAGCATCGCGGCTCGAACTGGGCCAGGGTCAGTTCCCGGTCGCGCAGATAGGCGGCAGCCGCGTAATGCGCCGACAGCATCGCTTCGAATTTTGCCGTATAGATTGCGAAGCCGCCATGCATGTCGAAGGGCGTCTTGCCCAGCGCGATGGTCGCCCTGGCGATATCCCCAAACGCAAAACTGTTCGCCGCCACCAGATCGGACAACGCCGTCATGACGTTCTGCAAGGACGTCGCGCAGGGCCACAGGCGCACCCCGATCTGCCGCATTTCCCAATGCTCGCCCAGACCGGCAACGGCATCCGCCGGACGGCCGCCATTGGAGTAGCTGTTGTATATGCCGCCATCGGGCGCGGTGAGGATTTCACTGGTCGCGACGAATCCCGTTTCCGCCAGCAGCGCCGCCATCAGCCCGGACAGCGCGCCGCGGCACTGGTGGAACTTCACGGTCGGCGTCCCCCAAGCGGCATAGGTTCCCGCCGACTGACTGCCGGCAAGGCCGAAGGCCCGCGCCATCGTTGCCTCATCGAAACCGCGCAGGCTGCCGACCGCCGCAGCCGAACCAAAGGGGCCAATAACGCCCGGCCCATGCCACCCCTTGCCCCGGAAGGCGGGGAAGTCGAGACCGATGCCGATGCGCGTCGTTATCTCACATCCCGCCGTAATGGCGGTCAGGAAGTCGCGACCGCTTACGCCGTCCCGCTCGCCGATGGCCAGCGCCGGCGGCACGACTTCCGGCGTGATATGGGTCAGGGTCGGGCGGTGCACGTCGCACATGGTGACGGCCGTCATCAGGTAGCCGTTCATGACTGTCGCCCCGGCCAGCGACAACCGCCCGCCGCCGATCAGGCTCGCCTCCTGCGAGGATCCAAGGGCCGTGGCCATCGCCTGCATCTGGCCGGTTTCCTCCCCCAGATTGCCCGCCACAGCGCAGGCGAGCGCATCCAGAACCAGCAGCTTGGCGGCGTCCCGGACATCCGCCGGAATGGCGTCATAGGTCAGCCCGGCCGCAAATCCGGCAAGAACTTCGGTCGCATTGTCAGCCATACCCATCTCCCGCCCCAGTTCGCACAACCGGGAGCATACCGACCCAAAGGCACAACTCGCAATTGTCGCGCCGCTATTTCGCGGTCAGGCGCCGCGCACCCGTTCTTCAAGGTCGCGAATTCTTTTAATGTCGCCGGGATGGGTCATCGCCCTTTCGGCGCGTTCCAGGGCCTGTCCGGCATGAAAGCAAGCCGTTTCCTTCAACTGCGGATTATCGATCGACGCAAGCGACAGGAAAGCCTTCTGCAGACGCACACCGACCTCAACCATGCCCGCCGCGTCCCGAGCAATAGCGATAAAGGCATCGTCAAACATTTCCATTAACGACAGCTCTGGCACGTGGATGCGGGCGAATTCGGGCGCGTCGATTTCATCTTCCTCGAGCGGTCGGCCCCAATGCGCAAACAACCGGACAAAGCTGCCAATGATCGAAATCGCCGTCCCGGGATCGTTTACCCCCGGCGAGAGGGTACTGGCGGCGATTTCCGACAGGGCGATAATGCCGAAGCGGGGATCTTCGTCAAAGGTACGGTCGTTGTCGATCAGGAAGGCTTCAGTAATCCGCGCGCCATCGACCTCGGCGCCTGCCGCCGCATGAATATAGGCAAGCTGCCGACCCGGCGCAGCAAAGGTGCCAGGCTGGGATACCAGCGTAATGCGGCAATCCATATCTTCTGCAGCTTCCTGCAGCGCCCGCATGTTGATATGCTGAATATATCCGATATCCTGCCCGTAAACCGCTTCGCCGCTTTCAGGCCCGTCACCTGCCGGCAATCCCCCCAGATAGGGCGCCCGGCGACGCTTTTCCAGCGCGTCCCGGCTGACATCCTCGAGCTTGACAATGGTCGTTTCCATACGGCCAAGCCGCGCGATACTGTCCACCCAGCGCACGAATACGGCAACCACCCAGGCGAACATGACAAGGGTCATGCCGAAGAGGGTAAAATTTCCCACGCGACCGTATAAACCCGACTACACCGCGATCAGTGCGACCACGCTGAAAATGAAAGCGGCAATGAAACTAGTGGTTTCCGCCTAACATAAGAGTCCTTTTTAGGATTCCCTTTGATGATT
>JAQCHR010000038.1 GCA_027619655.1 Pseudomonadota bacterium | reverse complement strand
AAAGATGAGCCGCAAACCCTCCGCTACGCAATCACGTTAAACAGTTCCATGGGCGCTGATGGCGGACACGTGATGTCGGCGACTTGGTGAAAATGGCTATGGTGTCGTCATGGAAACGCTGAAACTGGCCATCGTGACCGACATTCACCACGGGCCGACGCGCTATACGAAGCAGGGCGCTGCGGCTCTGCCGCTGCTGGAAACGGTTCGCGACCGGATCGCGGCCAGCGACACGGATCTGGTGGTCGATCTGGGCGACCGGATTTCCAATGTCGACCATGATACGGATGCCGGGTTAATGCGCGACGTCATGTCAGTCTTTGCGGGGATGACCAGGCCCCGCGCGCATCTGCTGGGCAATCACGACATGCATTATCTCAGCCGGGCGGAAAACGAGGCGATCCTCGGCCGGCCCCTCGGCAGCCACAGCCAGGATGTGAAGGGGCGGCATCTGGTATTCTGGCAGATCGACCTGTCCGGCCGGTTTCCGGACTGCCCCATCCCGAGCGATGCCGATCTCGACTGGTTGCGCCGCGATCTGGCAAACACCACGCTCCCGTCGGTCATCTTCACCCATGTGCCGCTCGACGGCGAAGCCATGACCGGCAATTACTATTTCCAGAACAATACTGCTTCCGCGACCCTGCGGCATACGCAGGCGGCGCGGGAGATCATCGAGGCCTCCGGCAAGGTCATCCTCTGCGTCGCCGGCCATGTGCACCGCAACCACAACACCACCATCGACGGCATCCGCTACCTGACGGTGCAGTCGCTGGCCGAAAGCTATACGACCGAGGGCGCGGCGAGCGGCGCCTGGGCGGAAATCGAAATCGATGACCAAATCCGCTGGACCGTCCATGGCGGCGACCCGATGCGTTACGAAGCGCCGGTCCGCGGATTGAACGCCCATTGGACCCCGCCATTGCCGTCCTTCGATATCCTGCGCCTGAAAAACAGTATCGCCGATGCCGCCCATCCGGTGCGCGGCGTTATCCTCGACATGGACGGGGTTCTGTTTCGCGGCGATCAGCCCATTGACGGGTCCGCGGATGCCGTGCGCGCGTTGCAGGATCGCGGTATCCGCGTCCTCTGCCTGACCAACAATGCGCGGCGCACGCCGGCGGCATATGCGCAAAAGCTGCGCGGTTTCGGCATCGCCATGGACGCGACCGACATCGTCACCTCGGGCATGGCGGTCGCCCGTTACCTCAAGGCGCAGGGCGGCGCGCCCCGGGTCCATATCGTCGGCAGCGCAACCCTGCGCGATGCGGTCCTCGCGGCGGGAGCTGTTGAAAGCGACAGTCCGGAATATGTCGTCGCCGGGATCGATACCGGCCTGAAAATCGCCGACCTGACGCCGGCAGTCCGCTACCTCGCCAGTGGCGCAACTTTGCTCGCCAGCAATGCCGATGCGGTCATTCCAACGCCGCATGGAGCCGAGCCGGAAGCCGGTCCGGTTGTCGCCTTCCTGGAAGCTGCGAGCGGCAAATCGGCCACGGTTCTCGGCAAGCCGCATGCGGCAATCTTCCACCTTGCCGTCGAACGGCTTAACGTCGCGAAGGATGATGTCGTCATGATCGGCGATACGCCGGAGACCGATATCGCCGGCGGTTTCGCCGCCGGGCTTCGCACCTTCCTGGTCGAATCCGGCAATGCCGTCCGGGATTCAGCCCTAACACATGAACCGACAGCACGCTTCGCCGACCTCCGGGCCGCAGCCGCGTTCCTTCTCGCTGGACCTGCCGCCCGACTTTAGCGGAAGGCGTAGATCGGGCTGCTCCAGGCCTGGAACCCGTCCTCGGTCGTGACGCAGACCCAGATCGGGTTGTCGCCGGTCGGCTTCAGCGCGATATCCAGATCGATATCGAGGGAAAACGTCGTGTTTTCCTCCGGCAGGCGGAAGGCGCGCAACCGGCGTTCCAGCCCGCCCGCCTCGAGGACGGAATCCTCCAGCCCGATATCCGCCAGGGGAACGGTCAGGCTGCCATGGTTCGTGCTGACTTCCAGGTCGCCGGGCGTACCCGGTTTGATCCAGGCGTCGAAACCGCCGAAATTGCCGGTCGTGATCGAATCGAAGACGACCGTATCCGCGCCCTGCTGTTCCAGCAGCCGTTCCAGGTTGAAGGCGTTGATCTTTTCGATGCGACGGATGGTCGCGCCGGAAAACCGCGCCTTGCCCTTCCAGTTGGTTTCACGACCGCGCCCGCGATATTCCGCGCCGCTCCAGACCACGCGGATGCGTTCGCCCAAGTCACGCTCGGTATAGCCGCGCGCTGTATGCAGGACGTCGAAGCCGTTGCGGATTTCCACCCGCTCTATCGGCGACTGGGTGGCGACCGCCACCTTCAGCGACAGCGACGAATCTCCGGTCTGCACGATATCACCCATCATGACTTCTGTGACGCTTTGCGACGTCGCGTCGTCGAAGGCATTGGGATCCCGGTCGAACAATTGGCCCGATGTCGGGAAACCTGCGCGCACGTCCAGATGCATCCGGGTGCCGGTCGTGCCGTAATGGTGGCGTTTGCGCAGGCAGTCGAAGATCGCGTCGCGGGTCAGTTCCTCGGCGTAGAAGCAGGTCAGCCCGCCATAGGCGCCGAAGGTGGAGGCGCCGGGATAGCTGGCGCCAGGCCGGCCCTTGTGGCCGTCGCTGTTGCAGACGACACCGCTGCGATGGCCCAGCGGGAACCCGTCGGTCAGCAGCCATTCGAACGTGCCCCAGGCGGAATGGATTTCCATCGCCGTTTCCAGCTTCGGATCATGGGCGTATCTGACATCCGCATAGCGCCCGCCGACATGGGCATAGATCACGCAGTCCTCGTCCTTAAGCGCCTCGAACAGCAGGTTGGCGTTCGGCGCATCGGTATCGAGATCGTGCCGTTCCGACAGCAGCGCGTGCGACGAGCGGCGGATCTGCCGGCCCTCGGTGCGGAAATAGACATTGCGGTCGCCGCCGACTGCCGTATTGCCCGACCATTCATAGCCGGGGAAGGTCACGAAACGGTGGTCCTCGTGATATTCCGCCGTCAACTCGTTGAGGAATTTCCAGAAAGCGTTGTTGACCTGGAAGTCATTGGCCTGGTGGCTGGTGAGGTCGAGAAAGGCCCGGTTGCGGGCGAAGTTGAAATAGGACCGCGACGTGCCGATACCGATGGATTCGCCGCTCTGCCCGTGCAGGTCGCCCCAGTAGGCGCCGTACTGGCCCTCGCGGATCATCATCGGATGCGAGCGCGCGACAACATTGCCCGTCGCTTCGTCGCGCACCGTGATGCGTAATTCGCCCGGCGCATCGACGCTCAGCCCCTCGAAGGTCACGGCCCGTTCGCCGCGCGGGTAATCGAAGCGGGCGGGCAGGTTGTTGACCGGGACGGTTGTCTCGAAGGTGAAGGCGCCTGTCGCGTGTTCGGTCGGGTTGCCCCATTTGTCCTCGGCCTTCAGCCCGAAGATGAAGCTTTCGCCCGGCCGGCGCAGGCTGCTCAGCACTGCGCGCCAGACGACCGGCTGCCCCGGCACGATGGCGATGCTGGGCGTATTCGGGATCGGCGTGAAATGGCCGGTGGCGCAGACGTCAGCCAGCACCTTGAACTCGAACCCGTCCTCGACGACGGTCTGCATCTTCATGCCGGGCGATCCGTGGCGCGTGTCGCCGAACACGATAGTGATGGTGTCGCCCTCGCGCAGGTAACCGCCGGAAACGCCGATGGTCAGCGCCTTCCAGCGCGGCCGGGCGGAGGCGCCGCGGCGCGAATATTCCACCGACAGCGTCGCGCCGTTGCTGGCCGTGGCGGTGACGAAGCCGTCCCCGGACGGGTCGCTGGTCTGCAACCGGCCCGCATCGCCCATGGCGCGGAAAACGACCCGGATCGCACCGCTGTCATCCAGCCCGAAGCGCCCGACGGTATAGGTCAGGGTAAAGGTCTGGAAACTCCGGACCTCGAAGGCGCCCTTGGGGCTAAGATCGACATGCCCGTACAGGACCGGATCGGCGCCCGGCTGCACCTGGGTCCAGCCTTCGCCCACAAGTTTGGAATCGGCGAGTGTTTCCCGTTTCTGGTCGGCTAACTTCCCCGTATCGGGCATGGCGTGGCTTCCCCTGAAAATGACGGCGCGGCGGACCGGTTCGAATTCGTCTATTGACCGGTATCGGATAGATTACGGCATCGTGCCCGCGCCGGAAATGCAAGGCAACCGGAATCGTCCCTATCGTCCGAAGGCGTATCCCTGTGTGTTGCGCGCGGTCGCCGCCGCTTTCAGCAGATGGCCGTCATGCGCCACCGCGCACATCCGGCCCTGCGACCATGCTTCGCCGACAGAAACGACATGGCCGCGCCGGCGTAATTCAGCGACAGTGTCATCGGAAAACCGCCCCTCGAGGCTCAGCGATTTCAGCGCCGCGCGTTTCGGGTAGAACGATCCGGGAAAATGTGACGTGTTGAAGGTCGGGGCATCGACGGCCTGCTGCAGGTTCTGCCCGTGATGGATATGGCGCAGCAGGAATTGCAGCGCCCATTGATCCTGCCTGTCCGCGCCGGGCGTGCCGAAGGCCATGTAGGGCTTGCCGTGGCGCATCGCGAAGCCGGGGCTGAGCGTCGTGCGCGGGCGCTTGCCCGGCGCGATGCAGCCCGGCGTGCCCTCGTCCAGGGTGAATATCTGGCCCCGGTTGGACAGGGCGAAGCCAAGGTCGGGGATAGTGGGCGAACTCCGCAGCCAACCGCCACTGGGGGTGATGGACACCAGATTGCCGAACCGGTCCGCGACATCCAGGTGCACCGTGTCGCCGGTCGCGATGGATACGGCCGGCGAGGGGGCCGACAGCGGCGCCGCCGTGCCGTCTTCGGATACGGCGTAGCGCTGCCCGTCTTCCAGGCCATAGATCACCGGGCCGCCATAACCCGGTATGGTGCCGGGCTGGATTTCTCCCGAGGCCGTTTCGCCGATCAGCGCCCGCCGCGCGGCGTTGTATTCCTCGCTCAGCAGGATGGATATCGGCACATCCACGAAATCTGGGTCGCCGTAGAACTTTTCGCGATCGGCGAAGGCGAGTTTCGCGCATTCCGTCACGAGATGGACAAGATCGGGGCCGTCCGGATCCAGCGACGCGATGTCGAAGCCGCGCAACAGCGCCAGTTGTTGCAGCAGGACGGGGCCCTGGCTCCAGGGGCCGCATTTGAAGATCGTATAGTCGTCGTAATCCAGCGACAGCGGCGCCTCGACGCGGGCCGACCAGCGGGCCATGTCGTCGCCGGACAGGAACCCGCTGTGGCGGTGTCCGGAGGTGTCGAGGAATTCATTGTCGCGGCAGAACCGGCCCACGGCGCCGGCGACGAAGCCGCGATAGAAGGCTTCGCAGGCCGCATCGATCTGCTGCTCGCGACTGCTGCCGGCGGCTTCGGCTTCACTCAGGATGCGTTCGAAGGTATCCGCCAGAACGGGGTTGGTGAACAGGTCGTTCGCCTTGGGGACATTGCCACCGGGGCAGTAAACCGCCGCCGAACTGGGCCAGTGTTCGACGAACAGTTCCTTCAGGCTGTCGATGGTGGCGACGACACGCGCGGCGATGGGATAGCCGTTGCGGGCGTGGCTGATGGCCGGCTCCATGACGTCGCGCAGGCGCAACGAGCCCCAGTCGCGCAAGAGCGTCATGAACGCGCCGAATGCGCCCGGCACGACCAGCGGCAGAAGCCCGGCGCCGGGGATGATATCCAGTCCCAGATGGCGGTACGCGGCGACGGTGGCACCGGCCGGCGCACCACCCTGGCCGCAGATTACCGAGACATTGTCTTTTTTCGCATCATAGAGGATCACCGGCGCATCGCCGGCGGGGCCGGCCATGCTGGGCTCGACAACCTGCAGGGCAAGGCCGGTCGCGACGGCCGCATCGAAGGCATTGCCGCCCTTTTCCAGGATCGCCATGCCGGCGGCCGTCCCCAGCCAGTGGGTCGAGGCCACCATGCCGAAGGTGCCGCAGAGTTCCGGCCGTGTGGTGAAGGGCGGCTGGCCCGGCAATCCCTGCGTCGGGGCCGTCGCGCTGCCGCGGAACAAGTGTTCGATTTCCCGGTCCTGCATGTTTTGCCTTTCCGCTGTCGGGCGATGCCACGTCGTTTCGGGCAGCGTAGCATCGCCGGTATCGGAAATGGAAATCGCCGCTCAGTTCTCCGGCAGATGACAGACCAGGTTCAGGTGCGGGTCGACGTCGACTTTTGCGCCCGGTCCGATGACGGTCGTGGATTCCCGCTCCTCGACCACCGCCGGGCCGGCGAACGCATCACCCGTGCGCAATGCGTAGCGGTCGTAGACATCGCATTCGACAAAGCCGGTTTCGGGGAAGTAGACCTGCCTTGTGCCTTTCAGGGCGGTTCCCGCTTCGCCGTCGCCGCTGCCGAAATTCAGCGAGATTTCCGGGTTCGGGCCGCTTGCCGCCAGGCGCCAGCTCATGGCTTCGATCCCGACATCCCGGACGGTGCGTTCGAACAGTTTCTGGTAGGTGTCGAAAAACGATTCGCGCAAAGCCGTCAGCGAATCCGCTGTCAGTGTCCCGGTCGGCACGGGGACGGAGATTTCGAAGCCCTGGCCCACATGGCGCATTTCGGCCGAGCAGGTGATCGTGACATCGTCGCCGCTGACTCCCGCATCGGCAAGCAGCGCGCGCGCATCCGCTTCCATTTCCGCATACAGCGTATTGAGATGCGCCCAGTCGAGGTTTTCCAGGCGGGACACATAGCTGCGCACATAGTCGATGGCCGGCGGTGCCACGAGAAACCCCAGCGCCGAGGTCACGCCGGCGCCGAGCGGCACCACCAGTTTTCTCAGCTTGAGGATCTTGGCGAGCCCGTAGGCATGTACCGGTCCCGCACCGCCAAAGGCGATCATGTCGTAGCGCCGGGGGTCGCGGCCCTTTTCCGCCAGGTGCATGCGCGTTGCGGCGGCCATGTTCTCGTTGACAATATTGTGGATGCCGATGGCGGCTTCCAGCGCCGTAAGCCCCAGCGGTTTGGCTATTTTCTCGACAATCGCCTTTTCCACTGTGGCCATGTCGAGGGCCATTTCCCCGCCGAGGAAGTAATCCGGGTTCAGGTAGCCCAGGTAGAGATCGGCATCGGTGACCGCCGGATTCTCGCCGCCCAGCCCGTAACAGACCGGCCCCGGCGCGGAACCGGCGCTGCGCGGACCGACCTTGAGCAGCCCCATGCCGTCCACATTGGCGAGGCTGCCGCCCCCCGCGCCGATTTCGATCATGTCGACGACGGAAACCTTCAGCGGCAGGCCGGATCCTTTCATGAAGCGCCGCACCCGTCCGGCTTCGAAATCATGCTTGCGGTCCGGCCTGCCGCCATCGATGAGGCACATTTTTGCGGTCGTGCCGCCCATATCGAAGGAAATGAAGTTTTCCGTATCGGTCAGCCGGCTGTAATAGGATGCGGCCATCGCGCCGGCCGCCGGGCCGGATTCGATCAGCTGGATCGGAAAGGCGCGGGCGGATTCGACGGTCGTGATGCCGCCGCCGGACAGCATGACATACAGGGCGCCGTCATGCCCTGCGGCGGCAAGTTCATTTTCCAGCCGTTTCAGGTAGGTCTGCATGCGCGGCTGCACATAGGCATTGGCGCAGGTCGTGCTCGTACGCTCGAATTCCCGGATTTCCGGGGCGGCTTCCGACGATATCGTGAAGGGAATATCGCCCAGCTCCTCGATCAGGATCAGCTTGGCCTGCCGTTCATGGTCGGGATTCCGGTAGGAATGCATGAAGCAGACGGCAATTGCCTCGACGGCTTCCTCGTCGACCAGTTGCCGGGTCACGGCGCGAAATTCATCGGCATCAAAAGCCAGCAGCACCTCGCCGTCCGGCGCCATGCGTTCGGCGACTTCCTTGCGCAGATAACGCGGGACAAGGGTCGGCGGCGATTCGAGGAAAAGATCGTACAGGTCGTAACGGATCTCCCGGCCCATTTCCAGGGCGTCGCGGTTGCCGCGGGTGGTGATCAGGCCGACCTTTGCGCCGGTCCGTTCGATCAGCGTATTCGTGACGAGCGTCGTGCCGTGCACGATGCTGTGCACCGCCGCGGGTTCCGTCCCCGCCTCTTTCAGGATGCGGCTGGTGCCTTCCAGGATGGCCTCGCTGGGGTCGTCCGGCGTGGTCAGGCGCTTGCCCGTGAAGATAAGGCCGCGCTCATCGTCGACCAGGACAAAATCCGTGAATGTGCCACCGACATCGACGCCGATGCGAATTTTCTTGTTCATCGTTGCTCCAGTTTTATCAGATCGTACGGGTCGCTTCAGGAGATGCCGTAATCGCGCAGTGCCGCTGCCTTGCTGATGTATCCGTTCTTGATGTCGTCCCGGATCCGGGCTTCGTCCCGTTCCGCCGGGTTTCCATACCCGCCGCCGCCGGCGTAATGCATGTGCAGGCGGATACCGGGATCGATCGTCGTGCGCGACTTCTGGTGCGGGACCGTACCGTCGCTGAACTTGATGGCGCTGGTCGCGCCGTTCCCGCCGCCGAGAACGCCTTCAGCCGGATGGTTCCAGCGGTCGGACAGCAGCGACAGCCGCATCGGTTCCCGGGACCGGACCTCGATTTCGCATTCCTGGCCCAGCCCGCCGCGGAACTTGCCGGCGCCGCCGGAATCCGTCCGGAATTCCTTCTTCCAGACGATCAGCGGGGCGATGCTTTCGAACGCCTCGATGCTGCCCGCGCCCGCATTGGTCGGAAAGGCGGTGGTCGAAAGCCCGTCCTTGCCGGGACAACCGCCGACGCCGCCGCTGGCGAACAGGATCTGCGTGACCTGGTTACCCTGCCGGTCCGTGCCGTTGAACACAGCCCGCATGGAAGGCGCGCTGCCGCTGTCGGCGATAATTTTTTCCGGCACGGCCTGGGCCAGCGCCTTGTAGATGACGCCGGCGAGCAGATGCCCGGTCAACTGCCGGGCGTTGCAGGGTGCGGGGAAGCGCGGGTTGAGGATGCTGCCTTCCGGGGCGTCGACCGTGATCGGCCGGTAGGATCCTTCGTTGCGGGGCGTCTGGGGGTCGAGCGCGCATTTGATGGGATAGGCGGAATAGGCGTAGGTATAGTTCATCACCGTGTTGAGGCCGCGCTTGATCTGCGGCGAGGTGCCAGCGTAATCGATCCCCAGCGTGCTGCCCTTCACGGTGATGGTGCATTCGATATGGGTTTCATCGGGGGCAAAGCCGTCGGCATCCAGGGTGGCGTGATAGACGCCGTCCGGCACTTCCTCGATGGCCCGGCGCATCACCGTTTCGGCGCGCTGCTGCAGGGTCTGCGACAGGGCTGTCAGGTTGGTCAGGTCGGAATCGCCAAGGAATTCGTTGAGGCGGCGCCCGCAGACCTGGTTGGCCGTGACCTGCGCATTCAGGTCGCCGAGCACCTGGTCGGGCAGGCGGACATTGCTCAGGATCATTTCCTGCAGCAGTTCGTTCGGCTCCCCTTCGACCAGGAATTTCATTGGCGGGATACGCAGCCCTTCCTCGAACAGTTCGCCGCAATCCGCCGACCAGAGCGACCCGCCGATATCCGGCGAATGGGCAATCGAGCCGGAAAACCCGACCAGGTTGCCCTTGTGGAAGATCGGCATCGCCATGGTGATATCCGGCAGGTGGCCCGTCGCAAGCCACGGATCATTGGTGATGACGCAATCGCCGGGTTTCCAGGTTTCCTTGGGAAAGCAGGCGAGAAAATGCTTGAGGGTCCGTGGCAGGATGCCCGAAAACGAGGGGATGCCGCCGGTGTTTTCCGACAGCGAATCCCCGTTTTCATCCATCAGCACCGTGCCGAAATCATTTGATTCGCGTACGATGGTCGAAAACGACGTCCGCAGCAGCGCCGCCGCGGACTCGTCGGCGATGGAAATCAGCCGGTTCCAGAAGATTTCCAGGGTGACGGGATCGAAGTTTCCGCCAGTCAGGTTATTCCTGTTCATGTTGTCTCCTGTAAAATGTTCCGGATTTCGGACGCCCGAGAGTTGCCGGGGCAGAGCTTAGATCGGTATTGCCGGGCATTTCAATTCAACCCGGTCGTAATGCGCTGACGGCGGCGTTGCAGTACGACAACAGGCAGCAGCATGAGGAGGCATGGCAGGTAAATCCATTCCTTGTCGGGCTGCGGATTTCTGATGTCCACGCCGGTGATCTCCCAGTCGAAATCCAGGCCGGATGATTGCGCGACGCTGTTGAAGGCGACATCGTCAACGAAAACCCGGTTGTCCTCGACCCGGACTGACAGGCCCGTCGCCTGGCTCAGCCGTTCGGCGCCGTCCGAGCTCCCGGCGCCGAGGGGCAGGACGACAAGGCGTTCAACCGTCGCGCCGGTAAAGTCTTCGCCCCGGCTCATCAGCCTGATCATGGCGCCATCCTGCTGCGCGGCGACGACCTCGACAAGGCGGACCGGTTCAACCGACTGGAACGGCGGTACGGCAAGGTCGATCCAGAACCCGGGCCGCAACAGGCTGAAGGCGATCAGAATCAGCACCGCCGATTCATAACGCCGGCTTCGAGCGACGAACCAACCCTGGCACCCGGCAACGAACAGCAGCATGGCGATCAGCGAAATGATGATCGTGAGCGCGACGTGCCACCAGTTGTCGAGGCCGATCAACAGAAGCTCGGTGTTGAAGACGAAGATGAACGGCAGAAGGATCGTGCGAATTCCGTAATAGAACGCCTGCAGGCAGGTCCGCATCGGATCCGCCCCCGCAAGGGCTGCCGCGGCATAGGCATCGACGGCAACGGGCGGCGTGTTGCCGGACATCAGGCCGCAATAGAACACGAACAGGTGGACGGCGATCAACGGGATGATAACGCCGGACTGGGCCGCTAGGGTCACGACGACTGGCGCCATCAGCGACGCGACCACGACATAATTTGCCGTAGTCGGCAACCCCATGCCCAGAATGATCGTGATGACGGCCGTAAAGAACAGAATTGCGAGCAGGTTTCCGCCGGACACGATCTCGATCACGTTGACCATGACCAGCCCCAGGCCCGTCAGCGACACCGTACCGACGATAATACCCGCGGCAGCGAGGGATATGGCAATCATGGCCATGTTGCGGGCCCCGGAAACCAGCCCGAAAATGACTTCGGAAAACCCCGCTATTACCGCGTCACGCATGACCGTGTCGCCCCTGATGCCCCGGAAGATGGCGGCAAGCGGCCGCTGCGTTACCATGATGGCGATGATGCAAAGGACCGCCCAGTAGACTGACAGCCCCGGCGACAGGCGTTCAATCATCAGGCACCAGATCAGGACGACGACGGGTATCAGGTAGTGGAGCCCCGCAAGGATGGTCGGCAGGATTTCCGGAAGCCTTTCCAGCGGCGCGTCGCTGTTGTCCAGTTCCAGGACCGGGACGCGCGTCGATATCCACAACAGGCCTATATAGGCCGCCGCCAGCAGTAGGGCGAGTACCGGGCTTGCGGCGGGTCCCAGTGCAACCCGAAGCCAGCCAACTCCGTAATAGACGATGAAGGACAGGATGGTCAGGCCGGCGAAGGCCAGGATGAACGTGGCAATGCGCTGGAAGGCTGTTGTCCGCGTGACTCGCTGAAGCATCGGCAGGTCGAGTTTGATCGCTTCCAGATGCACGATATAGAACAGCCCGACATAGGATATGACCGCCGGCAGGAAGGCATGCTTGATCACTTCCGTATAGGAAATGCCCACGAATTCGGTCATCAGGAAGGCGGCCGCGCCCATCACCGGCGGCATGAGCTGCCCGTTGATCGACGATGTGGATTCGATCCCGGCGGCCTTCTCGGCGGAAAACCCGACCCGTTTCATCAACGGAATCGTAAAGGTGCCTGTCGTGACGACATTGGCGAGCGCGGAGCCGGAAACCATGCCGGTCAAGGCGGAGGAGACGACGGCCGCCTTCGCCGGCCCGCCGCGCAAATGGCCCAGCAGCGCAAACGACGTCTGGATGAACCAGTTTCCGGCGCCGGCTTTTTCCAGCAGGGAGCCGAATAGCACGAAGAGAAACACCAGGCTGGACGAGACCCCGAGAGCAAAGCCGAAGACGCCTTCGGTCGACAGCCATATGTGATCCGTCATCCGGGTCAGGCTGGCGCCGCGATGGGATATCACTTCCGGCATGTATGCGCCGGCAAAGGTGTATACGATAAAAACCAGGGCGACGATCAGCAGCGGCAGGCCGGTGGTGCGGCGCACGGCTTCCAGCAGGGCCAACATGCCGATTGCGGCAACGACCATGTCCTGAACGATAGGCACGGCCGCGCGCCTTGAAAGTTCCTCAAAGAACAAGACCATGTACAGGGCGCTGCCCGCGCCGATAACCGCCCAGAGCCAGTCGCCGGTTGGAACCCGGTCCCGGGGCGACGACCGCAAGCAGGGGTGCGTCAGGAATACCAGGATGATCGCGAATGCGTAATGGATGGTGCGCGACTGCGTGCCGTCCAGGACGAATCCCGCACCCAACATGTAGGGCAGCGGAGAGGCAATATAGATATGAAACATCGACCAGACGAGCGCGAGCGAGAACACAAGGCCGCCGGGAAACCCGTCGAGCCGGCGCGCACCCATGTCCGCAGCGGCCGCTTGCGCCTTTACATCGCTGGACGATGGCGCAGTATTCGATGGCGTTGCCGTGGACAAGATTCGGTTCCTTTGCGCGATGGTCGGTCCGGATCTTTCCCCCGCCCTGGCACAGGGACGGTCAGGACGAGGGAAAGGCTTGGTCCCTTGTTGACGGGCTTTGGCCTATTTGAGCAGGCCGGCTTCGCGGTAATAGCGTTCCGCGCCGGCGTGGTACGGCGCCTGTTTTCCGAAGGTGACGGATTTTTCCCGCGTCATCAGGTTGAACGCGGGGGCCTGCTGCTTGAGGCTTTCGAACCCGTTCATCACTGCCTTGGCGAGATTGTACCCGATCTCGTCCGGCAGGCTGGCCATCGTAACCAGCGCAGCGGCGTAGCCGAAAGTGGAAACGTCCGCATCGACGCCATGATAGACGCCCGCGGGGATCGTCGCCTTTTCGTAATAGGGATGTTCTGCCAACAGCTTTTCGAGTTCCGGTCCGTTCAGGGAAACGATATGGATGTCGCAAGTGTTGGCCGCTTCCTCGATCGTCGCAACGGGCACGGCTGTCGGGTAGAGATAGGCATCGATCTTGCCGTCGCATAGCGCGGATGACTGTTCGCGTGACGTCAGTTTCGAATCAAGCGCCAGATCGGTTTTCGGATCGATCCCGTAATAACCCAGCAGCAGGTAGGATGTCGCCTCTGTGCCGGATCCGACATTGCCGCTGTTGAAGCGTTTGCCCTTCAGGTCGTTGACGCTCTTGATTCCGGTATCCTTGCGGGTGACCAGATGGATCATGTTCGTGGTGTAGGACATGATGAAGCGCAGGTCCTTGTTTGCGCCCTCGCTCTCGAACGGGCCGCTGCCGTTATAGGCATGAAAAAGCAGGTCGGACTGGGAAAGACCCATGTCCAGGTCGCCGCTCCGGATGGCCCGAAGATTGGAAACGGAACCGGCCGTGCTTTCCACGGTGCAGCGCAGTTTATGGTTCTGGGCCTCGCGGCTCTTGTTCACCAGATTGCAGGTATGTCCGCCGGTGGGCCAGAAAATGCCCGTGATACCCGCCGTGCC
>JAQCHR010000037.1 GCA_027619655.1 Pseudomonadota bacterium | reverse complement strand
TCAATTTCACGCAGGCGGTCGGTGGTGATATCCCGGCAAACGCCCCGCACGCCAACCAGCCAGCCACCTGCGTTGCGTAGCGGCGTGGCGCTGGCGAGAAGGCAGACAGGATTGCCGGTGGCGTCCCTGAGCCACAATTCCGCCTGCTCCAGCAGTTCATCGGTTTCGAACACGAAACGCTGCGGCGCCGTGTCCGATCCGAACAGGAAAGATCGCGCCGGCTGGCCGACAATATCCTTTGCAGAAAACCCCATGGCGCCCCGGGGAGAAACAAAGGTGAAGACGCCGTTTGCGTCCGTCTCCCAGGCAAAATCGCTGGAGATTTCGACAAGATCCTTGTAGCGCTGGCGCGGCTCGACCAGCGCTGTCCGCATGTTGACGTCGATCGTCGTATTTCGCCCCAGAATGACGACGCCGCCGGCACAATCGGAAATGAACGCGGCGTCTATCCACTGGCAGGCGCCACTAATCTCGACCGGAAATACCTGTTTCAGGGTGGCGCCGCTTCGGCGCACCTGCGCGCAGAGGGCTGTTATTTTCTCCAGCAGCAAAGCCTGCGGAAACTGCAACAGACAGGCGGCGAGTTGTTCGCCTTCGGTGTTGAGGCCCGTTGGCGGGCCGTCGCCATCGCAGAACAGTGCCGGACCCGGATACTGGACGAGGACGGCATGCGAAAACCCGCCCGCGTTCGGCGATTTCCGCGACGCGCGTTCTTCTAAGGATGCGACCTTGGCCGTCACCAGGAATGCCCCGACCTGCTGTTGCTGCCATCGGGCTGCGCCTGAGGAAAAGCGCCGCCCGCCAGACAAGCTAGTTAAAAATCATTAATCAATGGTTAGGCATCCGGCCGGATTGCCCGCGCCTTTGGAATTTGCGGCGTTCAGAAGGCTTGTCTCGACCCGGCGCTTGACGCAATCTCCGTCCATGCAAAAAAGGACCACGATGAAATCGCCGTTACACGAGACCGATTGCTGGATTTTCGATCTCGACAACACGCTGTATCCGGCGTCCTGCGACCTGTTCAGCCAGATTGACGTCCGGATGGGCTCGTTCATCTCGGACTTGCTGGGGGTTGACCGTATTGAAGCCCGGCGGATTCAAAAACAGTATTATTACGAGCATGGTACGACACTGGCGGGCCTCATGGCGAATGAGGGGGTGCATCCGGACACCTTTCTGGAATTCGTCCACGATATCGACGTGACGCCGGTTCCGCCCAGCCCGGCATTGCTGGACGCGCTGTCGCAACTGCCCGGACGGTGCATCGTTTATACGAACGGATCGCGGCGGCATGCGGAAAACGTGATGGCGCGGCTTGGTGTTTCCAACGCCTTTACCGGAATTTATGACATTATCGCGTCCGGTTACCGGCCAAAGCCGTCACCGGAGCCCTATGCCGATATGATCCGGCAGTTTGACATAAACCCGGCCCGAGCGGTCATGTTCGAGGATATTCACCGGAACCTGAAGCCGGCCCATGACCTGGGCATGGGGACCGTCCTGATCCGAACCGAGCGGCATCCGCCGGACCTGGACGATGACGACCACATCCATCATGTGGCGGATGACCTGCTGGCCTGGCTGCAGGCTATCCTGGCGGAGGAACCGGCATAACGGCGCCGGGTTGACTTGCCCCGGCGAGGCGACCAAATTCGGCGCCGATTTATTTAGTTGAAAGGCTGGACGGATATGAGTCACGACGATTTGCGGCAGACGATTGACGCTGCCTGGGACGCGCGCGATACGGTTTCCCTGAAAACCACGGGGGCTGTTCGCGAAGCGGTCGCCGATACCCTGAATCTTCTCGATTCCGGCCAGGAACGGGTCGCCGAAAAAATCGGCAGCGCCTGGCAGATCAACCAGTGGCTCAAGAAAGCGGTGCTGTTGTCCTTCCGCCTGAACGACATGGAAACCATCGCCGGCGGGCCGGGCAAGGATACGCCCTGGTGGGACAAGGTCCCCTCCAAGTTCGAAGGCTGGACTGGCGACAACTTCCGCAGCGCCGGCTTCCGCGCGGTGCCGGGCAGCATCGTGCGGCATTCGGCCTATATCGCACCGCAGGTCGTGGTGATGCCCAGCTTCGTCAATCTGGGCGCCTATGTCGATACGGGCACGATGGTCGATACCTGGGTGACCGTCGGGTCCTGCGCGCAGATCGGCAAGAACTGTCACCTTTCCGGCGGTGTCGGCATCGGCGGCGTGCTGGAACCGTTGCAGGCAGACCCGGTCATCATCGAGGATAACTGCTTCATCGGCGCGCGCTCCGAAGTCGTCGAAGGCGTTATCGTCGAGGAAGGCTCGGTCTTGTCCATGGGCTGTTTCATCAGCGCTTCGACCAAGATCGTGGACCGCGCCACGGGCGAAATCCATATCGGCCGCGTGCCGGCCTATTCGGTTGTCGTGCCAGGCTCCCTGCCAGGACGGGCCGACCCGTCCGGCGCACCGGTGCCGAGCCTGTATTGCGTCGTCATCGTCAAGACGGTGGACGCGCAGACCCGTTCGAAAACCTCGATCAACGACCTGTTGCGGGACTGATCCGGTGCATGAGGCGGTATCCCTGTCCTGTGACCTGATCCGCTGTCCCAGCGTGACGCCGGCGGAAGGCGGCGCGCTGGATCTGCTGCAGTCGATCCTCGAAGGCATGGGTTTTGTCTGCCATCGCCTGCCGTTTTCGGCGGAAGGGACACCCGACGTGGATAACCTGTATGCCCGATACGGCACGGCGCGTCCGAATTTCTGTTTCGCCGGGCATACGGATGTCGTGCCGACGGGCCCGAAGGAATCATGGAGCGTCGATCCGTTTGCGGCGGAAATCCGTGACGGTGTGTTGTACGGGCGCGGCGCCACCGACATGAAAAGCGCGATCGCGGCTTTCGTCGTCGCGGTGCAGCGCCTGCTGCGCGAAAAATCGCCGGAAGGCTCGATCAGCCTGCTGATCACGGGCGACGAGGAAGGGCCGTCTGTCAACGGCACAAAAAAGATGCTGCAATGGCTGACGGAAAACAATCAGGACATCGACATCTGTATCGTCGGCGAACCGACCAACCCGACCCGCCTTGGCGAGATGATGAAGATCGGCCGGCGCGGCAGCATGAATACCTGGCTGACTGTGTCGGGCGAACAGGGGCATGTCGCCTATCCGCATCTGGCCGACAATGCGGCGCATCGCCTGATCAACCTGTTGCAGGCGATTACCGCGGAGCCGCTGGATGGCGGCTCGGAGCATTTCCAGCCATCGACCCTGCAGATCTCGACCATCGATATCGGCAATCCGACGACGAATGTCATTCCCGGCGAAGCACGGGCAACCTTCAATATCCGCTTCAACGACCTGCACAGTTCCGCCACGCTGACCGAATGGCTGCGCAAGACATTCGATGCCGCCATCGGCGAGGGCGGGAAGTACGACCTGCGGATCGAGGTCAGTGGCGAATCTTTCCTGACGCCGCCCGGCCAGCTCAGCGATATCATTTCCGACGCCTGCCAAAAGGTGCTCGGCGAGCGGCCCGAACTCAGCACGACGGGCGGCACCTCCGATGCCCGGTTCATCAAGGATTACTGCCCGGTCGCGGAATTTGGCCTGGTGGGCCAGACCATGCACAAGGCCGACGAACGGGTCGCCGTGCGGGATATCGAGAACCTGACCGATATTTATGAGGCCGTGTTGCACGGCTATTTCAGATGATTTCCCGCCATGAGGTGCTGATCTCGTTATACGGCGCCTGGCGTCTGTTCATACGCGACCCTCGCGGCATCGACTGGCTGGATGATTCGATCGACGGGTACTGGAAATCGTTTTTCTGCGCCCTGGTCATTCTGCCCGGGTACATCATCTGGATCGCGCTCGGCTCGGGCGAGCTTTACAAGGATGTCGGGCTTTTCCAGATCGCGTCGGTCGAAACAATCGCCTATGTGATCGGCTGGGTGGCCTGGCCGCTGGTCATGGCCTATATCGCGCCGGCTATCGGCAAGGACGACCGCTATATCCGCTATATTGTCGCCTTCAACTGGTCGTCGGCGATCCAGATTGTCCTGTACCTGCTGGTCCTGTTCCTCGGTGTTGTCGTCAAGGTGCCGGCGGGGTTCGCGGCATTCTTCGCGTTTTTCGTCCTGATCATTCTTCTCGTCTATCACTTGTTCATATTGCGGGTCGCCCTGGAAGCATCGCCGGGCGGGGCGGTCGGCCTGGTCATCGGCGAACTGGTGCTGGGTCAGTTCATCCGCGGGATCAGCCAGGGCATGCTGCACTGACGATATAGGACACGGATGCGATGGCCGGCCTGCTGAAACGGATCCTGTTAACGATGATCGCGCTGACGGCGCTGGTCCTTGTCCACAATGCCTTTGGCACAATTCCGGCGGTTGTCGTCGCCGGGATCGGCTTCCTGCTCTATATCTTCTGGATCACCCTGCGGCAGGTGCGCGAAGACGATTCAGAATAGGCGGAGTCAGTACACCACCCCGGTCAGGTAAAGTCCCGTCGGCGGCGCGGTCGGCCCGCCGGCGGTCCGGTCGCGGGCTTCCAGTGCCATGCGCACCCGCTCGGCCGGCCATGATCCCTCGCCGACCATTTTCAGCGTCCCGGCCAGGATCCGGACCTGGTTGTGCAGGAAGGACCGGGCTTCAGCGGTAATATGAACCTCGTCGCCCGCCCGCGTGACGCGGATGGCATTAAGCGTTTTCACGGCGGTTTCCGCCTGGCAGTGAATCGAACGGAAGCTGGTGAAATCGTGTTTGCCGACCAGCACCTGCGCCGCCGCGTGCATCGCTTCGGCATCCAGCGGCCGCACCACGTGCCAGACCCGGCCTTTCTCCAGCGACGGCGGGCCGCGACGATTCAGGATCCGGTAAAGGTAGCGCCGGCCGGTAGCGGAAAACCGGGCGTGGAAATCGTCCGGCACGGCTTCCGCTTCCAGCACCGATACGGCGATTCCTTTCAGGTGATAATTCATCGCGTCGCGCACGGTGCCGGCATCGGTGTCCCCATCCAGATCGAAATGCGCGACCTGGGCCAGCGCATGAACGCCGGAATCCGTGCGTCCGGCGCCATGCACCGTGACGGCGGCCCCGGTAAATCCCCTGATGGCGTCTTCCAGCGCCGCCTGTACCGAATAGCCGTTGTCCTGCCGCTGCCAGCCGACAAACGGGTCGCCATCGTATTCGACGGTGACTTTCCAGCGGGTCATGGCAGAACGGTACCCTTCGGCAGGGCATAGCCGCGCAGGAAGGATTCGGCGTCCATGGGGCCGCGCCCGCTGCGCTGCACCGTCAGCAGCCGTAGCGCGCCCTCGCCGCAGGCGACCGTCAGCCGGTCATCCAGGATCGTACCCGGTGCGCCATTCCCAGGGGACGGCACCGCCGCCAGAACCTTGATCCGATGGCCGTCATGGTCGAACCAGGCGCCTGGCCAGGGCGTATAGGCCCGCACGGCGCGCGCCAGTTCCGCCGCCGGGCGGGTCCAGTCGAAACGGCCTTCGTCGCGCGACAATTTCTTCGCGTAACAGACGCCGTCCTGCGGCTGCGGGACAGCCAGCGCGGTTCCGTCGGCGACGCTTTCCAGCGCCGCGACGATCAGGCGCGCGCCGAGCGCCGCCAACGCGTCATGCAGGGCTTCGGCCGTGGTTTCACCGGTGATGGGCAGGGATTCGGCGCAAATGATATCGCCGGTATCCAGCCCTTCGTCCATTTGCATGATGGTGACACCGGATTCCCGGTCGCCGGCCAGGATCGCCCGGTGGATCGGCGCCGCCCCGCGCCAGCGCGGCAGCAACGACGCGTGGATATTGAAACAGCCCAGCCGCGGCGCTTCCAGCACCGCTTTCGGCAGGATCAGCCCGTAGGCGGCGACCACGGCGGCATCCAGCTTCAGCGTCGCGAATTCTTCCTGCGCCGCAGAATCGCGCAGGGACACGGGCGTCCGGACCGGTATGCCCCGCGATTCCGCAAAGGCCTGCACGGGGGAGGGGCGCTCCTTCTGGCCGCGCCCGGCGGGGCGGGGCGGCTGGCTGTAGACGCAGGCGATGTCGTGGCCGGCATCGATAAGCGCTACAAGCGCCGGTACCGAAAAATCGGGCGTGCCCATATAGGCCAGGCGCAGGCGGGCCGCCATGCCGGTTACTCGGCCGCGCTGGACAGGTTCAGCTTCTTGGTTTTGGTCAGTTTGCGCAGGATCATGTTGCGCTTCAGCGCGGAGATGTGGTCGACGAACAGCAATCCGTCGAGATGGTCCATTTCATGCTGGATACAGGTCGCCAGCAGCCCGTCCGCTTCCATCTGGCATTGCTTGCCGTTCTCGTCGAGATAACGGACCTCGATCCGTTCGGGGCGTTCCACATCGGCGTAGTGTTCCGGCAGGGACAGGCAGCCTTCCTCGTGGACCCAGGTTTCCGCCGACACGCCCAGAAGTTCCGGATTGGCCATCTTGTAAGGTTTGCGTTCTTCGTCCTTGCCGGCCGTATCCACGACGATGACCCGTTTGGTCACGCCGATCTGCGGCGCGGCCAGCCCGATTCCGGGCGCCAGATACATCGTCTCCAGCATATTCGCCATCAGCCGGACGATGTCCGCATCGACCGCCTTGACGGGCGCGCACTTCACTTTCAGTCGCCGGTCCGGCGCTACAATGATGGGTAAAACGGCCATGTCGCTTCAAATCTTGTTTAATGGACGCACTTACCTATGGCCGAAACCAGACTTCGTCAAGGCAGGGCGCGCGACTCGGTTTATACTCGGCGGGAAAGCCACGAAGGAGAACACAAATGGATCCGCTGATACTGGGCCTCGCTGCGGCGCTCGTCATCGCGGTTATTCTGGGCGTCTTGCGCGTCCGGGGGCTGGGGCAGGAACTCGCGGCGGTGCAGGCCGAGCTGGCAGCGGAGCGTGACCGCAACCGCGCCGCCAATGATGCGGTGAATGATCACCTGCGCCGCACGACCGAGGCTGAAACCCGCCTCGCCCTGGCCGAATCGCAGCTGACGGACAGCATGATGCGACAGACGCAACAGGCGGCGGAACTGGAGGCGGCGAAACAATCCCGCGCGGCGGCGGAACAGGCGACGGCGCTGGCGCGCCAGCAGACCGAGGCCATGCGGGCCAGCATGACCGACTGGGAGAAAACCAAGGAGGAAGCGCTGGCCGCGGCGCGGTCCGCCATGCTGAAAACCGCGGCGGACATGTCGAGCAAGCTGCTGGAGGACCACAAGCGCGAATCGAAAACGGCGAAGGAAGACGGTGAAAAGCGCGTCGGCGAAGCAACCAAGCACCTGCTGACGCAGTTCGAGACATTGTCGAAGACCGTTTCGTCGCTGCACGACCAGGTCGGGCAGAGCCGCGATACCGTCAACGTGATCGAGCGGGCGCTGTCGAACCCCAGCAGCGCCGGTTACGCGGCCGAAACCGTACTGGAAAATACCCTGAAATCCTTCGGCCTGACCCCGGGCCGGGACTATGTCCTGCAATACACGGTCGATTCCGGCGAAGGCGGGCGGCTCCGCCCGGATGCGCTGGTATTCCTGCCGGGCGATACGGTGCTGGTGGTGGACAGCAAGGCGTCGAAACACCTTCTGGAGCTCGCGCGTGCCGAGGATGAGGTGTCCGAGGCGGCGGCGAACGCGCGGCTGGCCACCAGCATGAACCAGCACCTGCGCGATCTGGCGGGACGCCAGTACCGTGCCGCAATCCAGGCGGATTACAAGGCCGCCGGCCACGGCCGCGAGGCCCGGCAGTTGATCAGCATCATGTGGCTGCCCAATGACGGGGCGGTCGAGAAAGTGCAGCGGGCGGACCCGGATTTCCAGCGCAAGGCGTCGCAACAGAACATCTATGTCGCCGGGCCGAACAGTCTCTGGACCGCCATGGGGGTTGCGGGGCTGCACATCAACCTGGGCCGCCAGGCGGAAAACCGCGACCGGATCGTGGAAACCGTCCACGAACTGATCGAAAGCGTCACGGTCATGCTCAATCACGTGGGCGGCGTGGGGCGTGGGTTGAAATCGGCGGCGACCGCCTATGGCAAGCTGTCCGGGTCGATCAATTCGCGGGTCCTGCCCCGGGCCCGGAAACTGATCGAGCAGGGGATCGAGGCGCCGTCCAAAGGCATGCCGAAAGCGCTGCCCGGGTTCCAGGTGGTGGAAACCGATGCGCCCGACGCAATAGACACTGATTCGAACGACGTCGAATCCCCTCGGGAACTGCCGCCGCCCGCCGCAGACTAGGTCAGAACTTCACGCGGACCCGGTAGGTCAGTTCGGCCTTGCCGCCGGCCGGGATAGTCACGTCCCAGGGCACTTCCCCGGCCGATTCCTTGCTGTGGGGCTGCGATTTGGAAAGCATCGTCCAGTCGCCGGGAACCCGCTCGATGACCTTTACTGATACATCGGTGGTCTTGGCATTACGCAACGTGATCGCATGTGCGGTTTCCGATACCCCGCGCGGCAGCCCGTCCCGTTGGAAATCGGTCTGCCGCCGTTCGCTGACGATATCGACGGCCTCTCCGACCGTGACCGAAACCTTTTCTTCCGGCGCGGTATAGGAAACCGCATCCTCGCCCAGCAGGATCGGCCCGCCCGAATCGCTTGCGTAGAACCGTATCGTCCCGGCCGGCAGCCCCCGGCCCAGCCCGTCCGCTGCCGCATTCGTAAAGCGAAACCGGATTGATGGATTGTCGATGATTTCGCCGGACAATTGCTGACCGTATTGCGACCCGTTGCCGATCAGCCTGTATTCCTTTTCCACCGGGACCCGGATTGCGGGCAAAAGTGAAAGCTGACGGGTTTCATTGCCGCCAACGGAGATCTTCCGGTTGAAATCGAAGACATGCAGGTCGGAAACGACGGATTACGCCGGTGCGTCGGCAACGGCCATGGCCTGGATCATCGCGCCCTTGGCCCTCGGGCTAAACCCGCTGCGTTCCCGGTTGATCGCGCCGGAAACCAGGCGCAATCCTGTATTGTCGAACGGGACGCCGGAATTATTAGTCAGGCTGACCCAGCCCGCCAGCTGAACGGCGGTTTCGTCCTCGTTGAGTTCGGCGACATAGTTGGTCTGCCAGTTCAGTCCGCCGGTCAGATAGCGCAACGCCAGATGACCGGACGCAACCGTGGTGCCAGCCGCGAGGTCCAGCACGAGAGTCGGTTTCGCGCGCAGCCCTGCTGGCAGGGCGCCAAAGGCGATCTGGCGGGTATTCACCGTGCGGATACCGTCGTCGATCCGTACCAGCGCCTCACGGCCATTGGCCCGCAATACTTCCGCCGGAACCAGCGTTTCCACGCCTGTTACGGGGTTGATCCGGATGATCTCCACCGTTTGTCCGACCGACGCGGCGAGAATCGCTTCCGGCGACAGAACGCCTGTCTCGAAAACCTGTCCCGCGACGCGCAGGATATCGGACGGCGCCCCCGTGGCCAGAACGGTTTGGGGCATGATCGCGGGGGGCACATCGACGACCGCCAGACGATCCGTCCCGCGGCGCAGGGTGATGCGGCGTTCCTCGCTGACCAGCGTAAGGTTGCCCTGATAGACGGTCAGCGACAGGCCGGTGCGGTCTGCCGCCGTGGTGGCCTGCTCATCCGCCCGGGAATCGGCGATGGCGAGGGGCAGTAAAAAAAGCAGGGCTGCAAGCGGTCTGTAGGCCAATGTTCTTCTCCTCTGTCGGCAGGCTGGTGGGGAGCCTGATTATTACAGCGCCATCAGGGCAGTTTAGCGCCCGGATTGCGGCGGATTGGTGATGTCAGAGCGGGCGGCGGGCCCGCAGCGCGGCGGTCAGCGTTCCATCGTCCAGGTAATCGAGCTCGCCGCCGACCGGGACGCCATGCGCCAGCCGCGTCACCGCGACGCCGCTATGGGCCAGCCGGTCGGTCAGGTAATGCGCCGTTGTCTGGCCATCGACGGTCAGGTTGGTTGCAAGGATGACCTCGCTGAACGCGCCCGCATCGGCGCGGGCGATCAGCCCGGCGATATTCAGGTCTTCTGGCCCGATACCGTCCAGCGCGGATAGCCGGCCGCCGAGAACGTGATACCGGCCGGAAAACGTACCGGTCCGTTCCAGCGCCCACAAATCCGCCACGTCCTCTACGACGCAGACGATTGTGGCGTCCCGTTCCGGATCGGTGCAGACGGCGCAGGGGTCGATGGTGTCGATATTGCCGCAGGCGCCGCAGGTGCGGATGGCCGCGGCGGCCTCGCCCAGCGCCCGCGCCAGGGGATCCATCAGGGTTTCGGGTTTCCGGATCAGATGCAGGGCCGCACGGCGTGCGGAACGCGGGCCCAGGCCCGGCAGCCGCGATAACAATTGAATCAGGTGTTCGACTTCGCGCATGAATGTGTCGGGCGGGCGCGGCGCTAGAACGGCATCTTGAAGCCGGGCGGAAGCTGCAGCCCGCCCATGGCCTTGGCCGATTCTTCCTTCATATGCGCGTCCACCTTCGTGCGGGCATCGTTATGGGCGGCGACAACCAGGTCCTCCAGGACTTCGGCATCCGCCGGGTTGATCAACGCGGGATCGATCTTGATCCCGCGCATGTCCCCCTTGCCGTTCAGCGTGACGACAACCATGCCCGCGGCGGACTGGCCGGTAATTTCCACATCGGCAAGACGCTGCTGCATCTCCGCCATCTTGGTCTGCATTTCCTGCGCCTGTTTCATCAACTGGCCAAGATTTTTCATAACTGTTTCTTCTCCATGGTTTCGGCGGGTCTTCTGCCGGGGCGGTCAACGACCTTGATGACCCGGGCGCCGGGAAAGGCTTCCTTCACGGCATTGACCAGGGGGTTGCTGTTCGCTTCGGCAAACCGGGCGGCTTCCGCCGCGTCCCGCTGCTCGGATAAAGTGGGGGCGCCTTCCGCATCCGAAATGCTGACGATCCAGCGTTCGCCGGTCCAGTCCGACAGGAAATGTCCCATGCGGTTGGCCAGGTCCTTCGGCGCGTGCGGCCCGGGCCGGAACTCGATACGGCCCGGCGAAAAATGAACCAGATGCACGTCCTGGCGCAGATGCGCGGTGAGAATGCCTTCGCGCTTTTCGTCGAACAGGCCGACGACCTCCTCATAGCTTTGCGGATTGAGGATTCCCGGTATCTCGACCGGCATGTCGTCCGGGTCGAAATCGGGCGACGGGCCGATATCGTCATAGGAATCGATATCAGGCATCGGCGGTTCGTCAGGATCCTGCGCCGGCTGGGCTTCGCGGGCCGCCACAGCGCGGCCGCTGCCGGACTCGGAAGATGATGCCGCGACGGTCATCTGCGGGACGGCGGGGCGGCTTGCCGGCTCCCGCTGCGGCAAAGCGGCCATGGTTGCCGCCGGCACGGGTTGCGACGTGGGGCCAGACGGCGCGGCGACGGTGGCAGAGCCGTCTTTCAGCGTTTTCAGCAGCTCGGACGGCGGCGGCATGTCGGTGGCATGGGTCAGGCGGATCAGCACCATTTCCGCAGCGGATAGCGGTGACGGGGCGATCTGCGTTTCGCCCAGCCCCTTCAGCAGCATCTGCCAGCAGCGAGTCAGGACCGGCATGGTCAAGGCGCCGGACATCTGCGCGCCCTTGCTGCGCTCCTCTTCGGGAACGCCCGGTTCCTCCGCCAGCGCCGGGGCGATCTTGACCCGGGTCAGCCAATGGGTCAGTTCCAGCAGGTCTTCCAGGATAACGATCGGGTCGGCGCCGTTGCGGTACATTTCCTGGAACTGGTCCAGCGCGGCGGCGATATTGCCGGACATCAGCGAATCGAACAGGTCGAAAACGGCGCTGCGGTCGGCAAGACCCAGCATGTCGCGGATCTGCGCCGCCGTGACCATGTCGGCGGACAGCGCGATTCCCTGGTCCAGCAGCGACAGCCCGTCGCGAACCGATCCATCGGCGGCGCGGGCAATGATATCGACGGCGGCGTCTTCGATTTTGACGCCTTCCTTTTCGGCGATGGCCCGGAAATGCGGCGCCAGCAGTTCCCGCTCGACCCGGCGCAGGTCGAATCGCTGGCATCGCGACAGCACGGTAACCGGGACCTTGCGGATTTCCGTCGTCGCAAAGACGAAGATGACGTGCTCCGGCGGCTCCTCCAGTGTCTTCAGCAGCCCGTTGAAGGCCTGCCGTGACAGCATGTGCACTTCATCGATGATGTAGACCTTGTATCGCGCGGATACCGGCTTGTAGCGGACGCCTTCGATCAGGTCGCGGATATCGTCGATACCGGTGCGGCTGGCCGCATCCATTTCGATGACATCGACATGCCGGTCTTCGGCAATGGAGGTGCAGTTATTGCAGACGCCGCAGGGCGCGATGGTGGGGCCGCCCGTGCCGTCGGGCCCGACGCAGTTGAGGGCCCGGGCGATGATCCTGGCAGTTGTCGTCTTGCCGACGCCGCGCACACCGGTCAGGACGAAGGCATGGGCGATGCGGCCGGAGGAAATGGCATTCGACAGCGTGCGAACCAGCGCTTCCTGGCCGATCAACTCGTCGAAACCGCGCGGCCGGTACTTTCGTGCAAGAACGCGGTACGCGCCGGGTTGGGGGCTGTCGGTCATATCCTCAGAAAATGCCTGTCACCGCGCTAAGGGAATTATGAGTGGAAGACTGGACGCGCAACCCGGATCGAACTCGTTACGGCTGCTTCCTTCCGGACCTGACCGGATTGGCGAGGGATTCGTCCACACGCCAGCCTTCCACGGACACTATATCAGGACTCGACCCCACCCGGGCAAGAAGAGTCATCGGCGGAGCGGATCATTTGCGCTGCCCGATAAACCGTGGCAGTGTCCCGCCCATGAAATCGCCTAATTTTTATGCGTCCGGCGGCCTTGATCGCGCCGCGCATCTGCGCGCCGACGATAATTGGATCGCCGAACAGCTCTCCAGCCGGGAAACCCGCATCGTTCCGTTATGGCGGACCCAGAATTTCCTGCGGCATGGCCCGTCCCCGGAAGTGGCCGTTCTCGAATCGAGCCGGGGCCTGCTGATGGGCGCCGAAATGGTGGTCTTTCTGGGGCTGATCGACGGGCGGCCGCATTTCGCTGCGGATTTTTCCGGATATGACGACCCGCCCCTGGAAGAGCATGGCCATTTCCGTGACATGCGCGGGGTCGGCCAGTTGCTGCCGCACCAGGAAGGCGCGCTGCTGGTTTATGCCCGTGCGGCCGTGCAGTGGCATGCGCGGCACCGCTTTTGCGGCCTTTGCGGCAGTCCGACGGAAAGCAGGCAATGCGGCCATATGCGGCAATGCACCAATCCGGATTGCGCGACGCAGCTTTTCCCGCGTCTCGACCCCGCGGTCATCATGCTGGTTCACGATGGCGGCGACCGCCTGATCCTGGGCCGGCAGCGCAACTGGGCGCCGGGACAGCACTCCGTGCTCGCCGGATTCGTCGAATCGGGCGAATCGCTGGAAGATGCGGTGGCGCGCGAAGTGTTCGAGGAAGCGGGCGTGCGGATAACGGATATCCACTATCATTCGTCGCAGCCCTGGCCGTTCCCGTCATCCATCATGCTGGGGTTTTCGGCGACGGCGACGGATATGACGCTGCACGTGGACCGGGACGAACTGGAAGACGCCGCCTGGTTTACCCGCGACCAGTTGCTGAATTCGCCTGAAGACGACAGTTTCCGCCTGCCGCGCAAGGATTCGATTTCACGCCGCCTGATCGAAGACTGGATGCGTGGCGAAATCTAGAGCAGATCGCCTTTAATCTGACGCAATTTTTGCGCCAGATCAAAGGCGTGAATCT
>JAQCHR010000036.1 GCA_027619655.1 Pseudomonadota bacterium | reverse complement strand
TCGGGAATGACCGCTTCCGGCGGCGACGCCGACGCCGAATCGCCGCCCCCGTCGTCATTTGAATCGTTCGAATTGCCATTGCCAGGGCCGCTGTTCAGCATATTCCCGGACACGGACCGTACACTGCCGTAACTCTGGTTGACCTCGGCCTGGGTCAGGATCACGGGTGTGCTGGGCGGCGCGTCGTAGCTGGTCACCCCGGTCGTCGCATAGGGGTCGTTCATTACGACAGTACCCGCAGAATTGGATACCGCGATCTCGCCATCGACGACCGTAAACTTGCTTTCCTCGCCCGCCGGTTTCACGTCGCCCGCCACCCTGGTGCCCCGGATACCGATGGTGGCGACCGGCGTCGTCACGGTCATCTTCGTGCTGTCTGTATCGGCGATCTGGCCGCTGACAAAGACGAAGACGCCTTTCAGGATGGAAAACGAAGAGCTGCCCTGCTGTGTCGCCGGGTTGAAGACCATTTCGTCCAGCGCAAGGCGCGCATCGGCGCCCAACGCAAAGGTGGTGGCGTCGATAAAGATCAGGTTGACGGCACCACCCGCCGCGGTTTCGACCACGTCACCCTGGAAGACCGGGTCGCCGGCCGCAAGCTGCACCCGCGTGCCGTCCGCCCGCACCGCGAAGACATTGCCGGTAATATCCCGCACCTGTCCGATCGGTTCGCCGGCCTGGGCAAGCTGTCCCGCTTGGGCGTACTGGCCGGCGGCTTCGGGCGGCGTGAAGGAATCGACCATCGCCGGGGTCAGCCGGCCACCGCCTGGCAGCAACAGGTCCGGGGGCGGGTCCTGCAGGAAATAGCCTGCAACGGTGACCGTCTTGCCATCGGGTCCGGTCAGGACAAGGTCGCCGCCATGCTGCCGGAACATCGCATCGCTGGCGAATCAGCCACCGGGCAACAACACCGGGCCGGCCGCAGCATCGGCAAGGACCGATCCCGGCGCAGCGCCTGGTTTAAAATTAATAGATTTTTGTATTGTTTTTAACGACATGGTCCGGTGCCGCCTGCTACTTGCCAGTTAATAACCTATTAACGAAGAAAGCAAATAAAAGTGCCCTTCAAGGAATTATTTATACAAGGGCGCGCCGCAATCCCTGGTTTTCCGTATTTCGACCGCCGTGCTCAGGGGAACCGGAAATCCCGGTAGGTTTCGCGCAGGTCCGTTTTCAGGATCTTGCCGGTGCCGCCGATAGGAAACGAATCGACGACGATCATCTCATCCGGCACCCACCATTTCGCAACCTTCGATTCCAGGAATTGCAGCACTTCGTTCCGTTGTGGATTTCGTCCCGGTGCGGCGGTGACCAGCAGCAGCGGCCGTTCGTCCCATTTCGGATGGGCTATCCCGATCACCGCCGCCTGGGCAATGTCGGGATGGCGCATGGCGAGATCCTCCAGGTCGATGGAACTGATCCACTCGCCGCCGGACTTGATCATGTCCTTCTTGCGATCGACGATCTGCATGTAGCCGTCCGCATCGACCGTCGCGACATCGCCGGTGCCGAACCAGCCGTCGCGATGGGCTTCCGCGCCCTCGTTTTTGAAATAGGCGCGGCAGACCCAGGGCCCGCGCACCTTCAACTCACCCTGCGCCACCCCGTCATGCGGCTGCGGCGTGCCGTCATCGCCCTCGATCATCATCTCGACACCGAAGGGCGGGCGGCCCTGTTTCGCCAGGATATCCGGCTGTTCCGCTTCCGGCAGGTCGAGCATCCAGGGTTTGAGCGTATTGATGGCGCCGACCGGCGACATCTCGGTCATGCCCCAGCCATGCCGCGCCTCGATCCCGAACTCCCGGTCCAGCGCCTCGATCATCGACCGCGGCGCCGCGCTGCCGCCGATCACCATGCGCTGCATTGAGTCCAGCCGCTTGCCGTTTTCGCGCATATAGGCCAGCAAGCCGTGCCAGATCGTCGGCACACCCGCCGAGAACGTGACCTTCTCGCCGTCCAGCATCTCCCACAGCGACTTCCCGTCCAGCAGCGGGCCGGGCATCACCTGCTTTGCGCCGGTCATGGTCGCGGCATAGGGGATGCCCCAGGCATTGGCGTGGAACATCGGCACGACCGGCAAGACGGATTCGCGATCCGACAGGCACATCATCGACGGCATCGCGATGGCGTAGGAATGCAGCAGCGTCGCCCGGTGCGAATACAGCACGCCTTTCGGATGCCCCGTGGTTCCGGACGTGTAGCAGAGCGAGGACGCGGTATTTTCATCGAAGACCGGCCACTCGAAGGCGTCGCCCTGCCCGTCGAGCAATTCCTCGTAGCAGATCGCGTTGGCCAGCGTCGTATCCGGCATATGCGCCCGGTCGGTCATCACCACCACGCCCTGCAGTGCGGGCGCCCGCGGCGCGGCCTGTTCGATCAGCGGCAGGAAGGTCAGGTCGACGAAAACATATCGGTCTTCCGCATGGTTCAGCAGATAGGCGATCTGGTCCGGGTGCAGGCGCGGGTTCATCGTGTGGCATACCGCGCCCATGCCGGAGGTACCGAACCAGACCTCGTAATGCCGGTAACCGTTCCAGGCGATGGTGCCGATCCGGTCGCCCGGCTGCACGCCCAGCGCGGTCAGCGCATTGGCCATTCGCTGCGCGCGGCGATGCGCATCGGCATAGGTATAGCGATGGACCGGTCCCTCGACGGTGCGCGAGACGATCTCGACCTCCGCATGGTTCGCCGCCGCATGCCGCAGCAGCGAAGACACCAGCAGCGGCATGTCCATCATCAAGCCAAGCATGACAGATCCCTCTCCCTAACCTGGCGTCGCGCCTCCCGAATCGCCGTTACCCGCCGTCGCGGCGCAGGCGACCCTCCGGGATGCCGGATCGGCTATGCGGCGCAATCAGGCGGCCGCTTCGAAATAGGGCCGTGTACCGGTAACCGTCGTGCGGTGCATCCGGCGGCGCGTCCCAGTTTCGTCGAACGGGCAGGCCTTGTGCATCGAATTGCGGTTGTCCCAGATCAGGATATCGCCGGGCGACCATTTATGGACATAGATGAATTCCGGCCCGGTCGCGAAGGCCAGCAGGTCGGCGACGATCTTCTGGCTTTCCGCGTCGTCCATGCCTTCGAAGCGGCGAATCCAGATTTCGGTCAGGAACAGCGAGGGCACGCCGTTGACCGGATGGGTCCGCACCACCGGATGCGCGATCGGCGGCACCTTCGCCTTCTGTTCGTCGGTTAGCGCCGGACGGTCGCGATGGGTCCGCTCGTAATGCCAGACATAGTCGAACACCGCCTTCTTGTCCTGCAGCCAGCGCTTGCGCTCTTCCGGCAGGGCGGCATACGCGGCGCTCATGCTGACGAAGGACGTCTCGCCGCCTTCTTCCGGGCATTCCAGGCAATGGAACACGGAGCCGAGGCTCGGTTCGTCCAGATAGGCAAGGTCGGAGTGATACTGCTTCGAGCCGCCGAAGGCCCCGATATGCTTGCCGTTCTCGATGATGTTGGACACCACGAAGATTTCCTTGTGCCCCGGCAGGCAGAAATTGCTCAGCACATGGTCTTCCAGCGGGCCAAGCTGGCGGCTGAAGGCAATATGCTGTTCCGGCGTGATGTCCTGGCCGCGGATCAGCAGGACAGCGCGGTCCGCCAGCGCCCGCTCCAGCGCCGCCATCTCGGCGGCGGCAACCGGCCGGGACAGGTCCAGCCCCCGCACTTCGGCCCCGATATTCGGGGCAAGGTTTGCGAATTCAATCCCCGGCATTGGATATCTCCCGTTCCGTCAAATACATACGGCGACACGCGCTGCGCCAAGGCTACCGTGAAGCGGCAGGCCGGGCAAGATGGTGGCCGATTTGGATTGAACCCTTGCCCATTACACCGCAACGCAACATATTGACGGTATCGAATACACTGGCAAAACCTCACACTTCCTTTTGACCCGGAGCACGGACATGGCGGAAACAGCCGAGAAAAAGCCCGGGCCGTTCCGATCGGTCAGGCGTTATATCCTGATCGGCCTGCTGACGGCCGCGCCGCTGGCCATCACCTGGATCATCCTCGAATTCCTGTTCACCCAGCTGTCCCACCTGGGCGAACCCTGGGTCCGCGGCCTAGCGCGCGGTATCCGGCCGCAGAACCCGGCGCTTGCCGACCTGATGGTCAACGAGGTGCTGATGTCGGTCGCCGCCGCCCTGATCGTGCTGGCCTTCCTGTTCGTCCTGGGCTGGGCGACGGGACGGGTGGTCGGGCAGCGCATGATCGGGCTGTTCGAACGGATCATCAGCGCCATCCCCTTCGTCGACAGTGTATACCGCGCGACCAAGCGCTTCGTTTCCGTCGCCGGCTCGTCGCCCGAAGGCAGCCGCAGCGTGGTCCTGATCGATTTCCCCTCGCCCGATATGAAGGCGGTGGGCATCATGACCCGGGTGCTGCGCGACAGCGAGACCGGCGAGGAACTGGCCGCCGTCTAAGTCCCCACCTCGCCGAACCCGACATCGGGCTATATCGAGATCATGCCGATGCACAAGATCACCCGGACCGACTGGACCTTCGACCAGGCCATGTCCTTCATCGTTACCGGCGGGTCCAGTTCGCCGGACGACATCCACTACAGCCGCGCGCGGGATCCGGTCAAAACCGTCTGACGCGCGCAATATTCCCGGAGAGACCCGCCATGGCGCAACCCGCGCAATACGAAGCCATCGTTTTCGACCTGCTGACCGCCGTGCTCGATTCCTGGACCCTGTGGAACGATGTCGCCGGGTCGGAGGAAGCCGGGCGGCGATGGCGCGGCGAATACCTGAAACTGACCTATGAATGCGGCCCCTACCGCCCCTACGAGGACATCATCCGCGATGCCGCCGACCGGGCGGGCATCCACCGGGACGTGGCGGAGCTGCTGTTGGTGCAATGGCCGGACCTGCATCCCTGGCCGGAATCGGAGGAAGTCTTCGGCAGCCTGTACACCTTCGGCGTGCCGATGGGCATCGCGACCAACTGCTCCAACGCGCTGGCGGAACAGGCGGTCAAATGCGCCAATGCCCCCTTCGCCGCCGTGGCGACGGCGGAAGCGGCCGGCTTCTACAAGCCGCGCCCCGAACCCTACCTTCTGGTGCTGGAAAAACTCGGCACTGACCCGGCGAAACCCCTGTTCGTCGCCGGTTCCGCCGCCGATGTGCCGGGCGCGACAGCGGTCGGCATGCCGGTCTACTGGCACAACCGCGTCGGCCTGCCGGCCGTGGACGGCGTGAAGCCCTTGCGCATGGAACGTAGGCTGTCGCCGATCCTGGAGCTGTTCTGAAACGGCACGATGAAGTCACCGCGCGGGAATCAACACGTTTTAATTGCAGGTCACCGGTGATTCGGACTACTTTTTATACAAGACATTGGGGGAGAAATCGCATGCGGACCCTGAATAGAACGCTGACCCTGTTGTGCGGCCTGCTGCTGATGGCATGCGCAACACCTCCGGAAGTCAAACAGTTGTCCACGGCACAGATCGGCTATTTCGATTCCGCGATCGAAGCCGTGACACTGCAGTCGGAGACGCTGGTCCTTGCCGCCCAGAACATCGCGGACAGGGCGGAAAAGGAAATCGCCGCGCGGGAAGCTGAATCCGTCGCGCGACTGAAGAATCTGGTGGTTGAGACCATTCCGGGCCAGCCGGTTGAACGACGCAATTCGATCGCTGACGAAATGTTCAAGAGCCTCGCCACGATCAGCACGAAGGCGGCGGAATCCCGCGCGAAACTGGCGCGGGATATTTCGACGATCCGGGCGAAAAACGACGAATTGCAGACCTATATCGCACGCATGAAGGATGTCCAGATCGCACTCGACGCCTATATCCAGTCGGAAAAAGCCGGCGAAAAAGTTGTCCAGGGCGTGTTGAAGAAATCGGGTGTCGACAGCCTGCTGGGCGACGTAAACACCCTGCTTCCCAAAGTGACAGGGACCATTGGTGACATCAGGAAGCTGATCGGCGGATTGGGAGGAAGCACATGACCCGGGACGAACTCACCGCGAAGATAGCGGCGCTCAAATCGGCGGCCGAAGGGCTGAAGGAACCCGACAAGACCTTCAAACTGAACGACATTGCCGCGCTGGAAATTGAGCTTGAAGGGATGGCGCTGGACGAACTCGTCGCCCGGCTGAACCGGATGACCTTGCCGGATATCCAGGACATGGACCGGAAAATCGCCGCAGCGCAGCAGTCCAACAAGGACAATCAGTTCCGGGTCGACGCGTTCAACACCGCATTCGGCATCCTCAAAACGGCGCTGGGCATCGTCCTTTAGCCGGTTGTTGGCCGGGGGGATGGGGCGGAAGCCTGTTGTCTGAAACATTCAGTCAGGCGCCCGGACGGCGCGAACGCCGTGCGCGCCAACTGCCGGTGCTCCCGGGTTTAGCAGTGCTCTGATCGCGGGCCTCTAGGCAGGCGGCCTTGAACACAGTCAACATATTATTATATTCCTATATTTTGGCTGTATTGGCCGTCTCACAGGCCCGAAGCCGAAAATTCAAACCAAACGCGCGAAAGCCAATAAATGCCAACCGAAGCCAATGATTAGGAATGTTTCCGAACCGCGCGCAACCGGTGGATGCCTATAAAAGCCAATAGATGCCAATGATCCGGCATTTTTCCGGTACCCGGGACACCGACAGCGCCCGATTGTATTTAAGCTGCGCGGCCGAGGGGCTGTGTGAAATATTCCGTTCCGGCCCGGCCCGCCGGGCGCAGTACCGTTGCGAACTGCGGGCAAACCGCCAAATCGGTTTGAAAAACCGGTGCGGCGCAGTACCTTTTTAAATGGATCGGGGTGCAACAGGCATCGCGGACAGGCTGAATCGAGGGAACCCCATGGCAAAGTCCGCCGTTTCGCTGGACGACAAATACGCGCTGGAAACCGGCCGCGTCTTCCTGACCGGGGTGCAGGCGCTGGTGCGGCTGCCGCTGATGCAGCGGCAGCGCGACGATGCGGCGGGGCTGAAGACGGGTGGGTATATCACCGGCTATCGCGGGTCGCCGCTGGGCGCGCTGGACCAGCAGCTGTGGCAGGCCAAGCCCTTCATCGAGAAAAACCACATCCGCTTCGAACCGGGGGTGAACGAGGACCTTGCCGCCACGGCGGTCTGGGGCAGCCAGCAGCTCAACCTGTTCCCCGACGCCGATTACGACGGCGTCTTCGCCATGTGGTACGCCAAGGGGCCGGGGGTCGACCGGTCCGGCGACGCGCTGCGCCATGGCAATCTGGCCGGATCATCGAAGCATGGCGGCGTGCTGCTGCTGTCGGGCGACGATCATACCTGCAAGTCGTCCACCACCGCGCACCAGACCGAATACGCCTATATGGACGCGATGATCCCGGTGCTGAATCCGTCCGGCGTGCAGGAATTCCTCGACATGGGCCTGTATGGCTGGGCGATGTCGCGCTATTCCGGCTGCTGGGTCGCGTTCAAGGTGATTGCGGAAACCGCCGATTCCTCGGCATCGGTCCATGTCGACCCGCACCGGGTGGAAATCAGATACCCGACCGATTACGACATGCCGGCGGACGGGCTGAACATTCGCTATCCGGACGAGCCGCTGGCGCAGGAAGAACGGCTGCACCGGCACAAGCTTTATGCGGCCCTCGCCTTCGCCCGCGCCAACAACCTGAACCGCACGGTGATCGACGGGCCGAAGCGGCGCTTCGGCATCGTCACCGCCGGGAAATCCTACCTGGACGTGATGCAGGCGCTGGAAGACCTCGGCATCGACGAAGCCTATGCGCGCGAGATAGGGCTGTCGGTCTACAAGGTCGGCATGACCTGGCCGCTGGAACCGGAAGGCATCCGCCGCTTTGCCGAGGGGCTGGAGGAAATCCTCGTGGTCGAGGAAAAGCGCGCGCTGATCGAAAACCAGCTCAAGGAGCAGCTCTACAACTGGCGCGAGGATGTACGGCCGCGCGTGATCGGCAAGTTCGACGAGGAACGCCACTGGATCCTGCCGTCGAACGGCGAGCTGGCGCCGGGACCGATTGCCAAGCTGATCGCCAGGCGCATCGCCCGTTTCCACACCAGCGACAGGATCGCGGCGCGGGTGCGGTTCCTGGATATCAAGGAACAGTCGCTGGCGGCGATCAGCCCGCCACTGAAGCGCACGCCGTATTTCTGTTCCGGCTGCCCGCACAACACCTCCACCAAGGTGCCCGAGGGCAGCCGCGCGCTGGCCGGCATCGGCTGCCACTACATGGCGCAGTGGATGGACCGCAACACCGAAACCTATACCCAGATGGGCGGCGAAGGGGCCAGCTGGCACGGCCAGGCGCCGTTCACCAGCACCAAGCACGTCTTCGTCAACCTGGGCGACGGCACCTATTATCATTCGGGGCTGCTGGCGATCCGCGCCGCCGTCGCGGCGGGCAACAACATCACCTACAAGATCCTGTACAACGACGCCGTGGCGATGACCGGCGGACAGCCGGTCGGCGGCGGCATTTCGGTGCCGCGCATCACCCACCAGCTGTTCGGCGAGGGCGTCGGGCGCGTCGTCGTCGTATCCGACGAACCGGAAAAATACGGCCGTCAATCGGGCCTCGCCGCCGGCGTGACGGTCGAGCATCGCGACGAACTGGACCGGATCCAGCGCGAGCTGCGCGAGATCGAGGGCGTCACCGCCATCATCTACGACCAGACCTGTGCGGCAGAAAAACGCCGCCGGCGCAAGCGCGGCACCTTCCCCGACCCGGCGCGGCGCGTCGTCATCAACGAGCTGGTCTGCGAAGGCTGCGGCGACTGTTCGGTGGCGTCCAACTGCCTGTCGGTGGTGCCGAAGGAAACCGAATTCGGCCGCAAGCGCAGCATCGACCAGTCCTCCTGCAACAAGGATTTTTCCTGCCTGAACGGGTTCTGCCCCAGCTTCGTCACCGTCGAGGGCGGCGCCCTGCGCAAACCCGAACCCGCCGCTCGGACCGCGCAGCCGGACCTGTCCGAGGTCCTGCCGGAGCCGGCCCTCCCCTCCATCGACACGCCCTACGGCATCCTGATCACCGGGGTCGGCGGCACGGGCGTAGTGACAATCGGCGCGCTGCTCGGCATGGCCGCGCATATCGAGGGCAAGGGCTGCTCGGTGCTCGACATGATCGGCATGGCGCAGAAGGGCGGCGCCGTGCTGACCCATGTGCGGATCGCCAAGACTCCGGAGGATATCCACGCGGTGCGCCTGGCCACCGGCGGGGCGAAGGCGGTCATCGGCTGCGATATCGTCGTCACCGCGGGACCCGATGCGCTGACCAAGGTCACGGCAGGGGAAACCGCCGTGTTCGTCAATACGCATGAGACCATCACCGGCGACTTCACCCGCGACCCGGACATGGCCTTCCCGGAAGGCGAGCTGGAACGCGGCATCGCCGACATGGCCGGCCGGGAGCAGACGGACTTCGTTGAAGCGACCCGGCTGGCTACGGCGCTGCTGGGCGATTCCATCGCGACCAACATGTTCATGCTGGGCTATGCCTGGCAGAAGGGCACCATCCCCATCGCGGCCGCATCCATCGAACAGGCCATCGAACTGAACGGCGTCGCGGTGAACGCCAACAAGGCGGCCTTTCTCTGGGGCCGCCGCGCGGCGCACGACCTGGCGGCGGTGCAGCGGGCGGCGGGACCGGCGGCAGCGGAACCGGAAGCCTTCGCAGCGACGCTGGAAGACGTCGTGGGGCGCCGCATCCGCTTTCTGACCGGTTACCAGGACGAGGCTTATGCGCGGCGCTACAAGGACCTGGTGGTGCGGGTCCAGACCGCGGAAGCGCGGGTCAGGCGCGATTCGGACACGCTGGCGCAGGCCGTCGCGCGTTATTACTTCAAGCTGCTGGCCTACAAGGACGAATACGAGGTCGCGCGGCTGCATACGGACCCGGCTTTCCTGCAATCCGTCCGTGACCGGTTCACCGGCGATTACCGGCTGAACTACCATCTGGCGCCGCCGCTGAGCGCGGAGCGCGATCCCGAAACTGGCCACATGAAGAAGAAGGCCTATGGCCCGTGGATGCTGCAGGCCTTCCGGCTGCTGGCCAGGCTGAAGGGTTTACGCGGCACCGCCTGGGACCCGTTCGGCCGCAGCGCCGAACGCCGCCGCGAACGCGAACTGATCGGCGAATACGAGGCCGCGATCAACGAGGTGCTGGCCGGTCTGACCGTGGCAAACCACGCCATCGCGGTGGAAATCGCCAGCGTGCCGGAGCATATCCGCGGCTATGGCCATGTGAAGGACCGCCATATCGCCGACGCCAAGGCCAATGAGGCCGCACTGTTCGCCCGCTTCCGAAACCGGGACAGCCAGGCCAACGCGGCGGACTGACCCGGGGGGATCGATCCACCACATAATCGCCTTAATTCCGCCCTTTCGCCGCCGCGGTCGATACCCAGACTTGCGGCGTGGGACATTCTGAAGGGATCGGGATCATGAAAAACGGGTAATTTCGCTGTGCTGCGTGCTGGCCTATGTCGTCGCCCCGGTGCTGGCGGTGGCGGCGCAGGCGTTTCTGTCGGACCAGGTGACCATGGTCCGGCACGCGATCAACACACCGGTATACGGGACGGTACCGGCAAGCCGGCAGGCAGCGAAGCCCGCGCCGGAAAGTCCCGTGGCCCTGTAGCCGACGCTACAGCATGCCCAGCGCGGCCTTGTAGGTATCCAGCAGCGCTTCCAGTTCCTGGCGGTCGCCGGTTTCCATCTTCCGCAGCCGGATGATCTGGCGCATGATCTTGACGTCAAAGCCGTTGCCCTTGGCCTCGGCGAAAACCTCGCGGATATCCTCGGCCAGCGCCGCCTTTTCCTCTTCCAGCCGCTCGATCCGCTCGATGAGCGAGCGCAGCTGATCGCCCGTAACGCCGCCAACATCCGCCATTTTCATCCGTCTCCCTTGATTAAGAACCTGTCCGACCGGGCGCCTGCCTTAAAGCAAATCGTGCCGCGCGGGCAAGGCTTTTCTGCCCGTCAGGCGGCCCCTTCTTCGGTTTCCACATAGACCGCGGCATCGGCATGCGACGGCCCCTTGTACAGGCTGACCGCATAGTCGACCGCCGCCACGGGATCGACAAAGCGGCTGGTGCCGGATTCGGTCTCGCTGACCAGCAGCACCCCGTTGCGCACCTTCACGCTCAGCGCGTCCGAATCGACTTCGCCGATTTCGATCTCATCGCCATCCGACGTGCCGCGCACCGCCACGCGCCATTGCCAGGCAATTCCCGCATGGTCCAGTTCCTCGGCGACGAAGTCGATCAGGTCGCGGTCGCTGGCGACCGGCAGGCCAAGCCGCCGGCGCTGCCGTGCGACCCAGAACCGGATACCAAGCCGGTAGGCAAGTGGCAGGTAAAACGGCGCCAGCAGCGCCAGCAAGGCAAACAGCTCAAAGACCGACCACAGTGGCTGCACCGCCCAGAGCAGCAGCAGCGCCGCCGTGGCCGCCGCCAGCACAATCCAGTAGACCCGGAATGCCATGCCGCCGCGCCGGGTCTATCGCGCTTTAATGCGCTTCCTTCATTTTCTGCAGTTGTTCCGGCGTCGCCTCGCGCTGGTATTTCGACTTCCACTCGCTGTACGGCATGCCGTAGACGATCTCTCGGGCGTCCTCGTATTCGAGGTCCAGCCCCTTTTCCTTGGCCGCCGCCGTATACCATTTGGACAGGCAGTTGCGGCAGAACCCCGACAGGTTCATCAGGTCGATATTCTGCACATCCGTCCGCTCGCGCAAATGCGCCACCAGCGTACGAAACGCGGCTGCTTCCAGTTCCGTTTGGGTCTGTTTGTCTATTTCGGACATGTCGTTCCTCCTATCCCCTTCATCGCATCTGCCATCAATTTGGCGTCTGATCCCCGCGATTACCAGCCCCGGCGGGTGAAACGCCATGCTGGGTTTCCGCCGCCAGCCAGTCGACCACGGCGCGCAGCGCTTCCGTTTCCGTGGCGCCGGCGGCCTTGGCTTCCCGGAAGCGGATGATCTGGCCATGGGCGCTGGTGCCGCGCGCCACGATATTGCGGGCGTTTTCCACTTCCGCGACGCAATCCAGCCGCTCCGCATCCTCGCGGACCAGGTCAAGGATTTCATCCAGCAGTTCGGCGTAAGCGACAATTCTGCCCTGGCCGAAATCCACCAGTCCCCGGTCGATGCCATAGCGCTGCGCGCGCCAGCGGTTTTCCTGCACCAGCATGTTGGAATAGATCCGCCAGCGCTGGTTATGGCGCCGCAGCCGCATCAGCATTGAAATCAGGCAGGCATACAGCGCCGCCACGGTGATGCCGTCATCCATCCGCGTGCAGATATCGGCGATCCGCATTTCCAGGGTCGGGAATTTCGAATGCGCCCGGATGTCCCACCAGATCTTGCTGGCATCCTCGATCAGCCCGGCCTCGATCAGCGCGTCCACATGGCGGATATATTCCGCGTGGCTGTCGAAGCGTTCCGGCAACCCGGTTCGCGGCAATTCGTCGAAGACGCTGAGCCGGTAGCACATCAATCCGGTCAGCCGGCCCTGCCAGAACGGCGACGATGTTGTTAGCGCCAAAAGATGCGGCAGAAAGTAACTGACCTGGTTCAGCATGTCGTTGCGGATATTCGCATCCTCGATGCCGATATGGACATGCATGCCGCAGATCAGCAGCCGCTGCGCAACCTGCTGCATATCCTCGGTCAGCACGTTGTAGCGGGCCCCGTCGGTGTGCTGCTGCAGGCTCCATTCCGCAAAGGGATGCGTCGACGCCGCGATGGGCCGCAACCCGTATTCCGCCGCCGCCGTGGCGACGCAGCCGCGCAGATACGCGATCCGTGCGCGGGCCTCCCGAATCGAATGGCAGACCGGCGTCGCAACCTCGATCTGGGTGCGCAGGAATTCCGGCGTCACGGCGCTGTCTTCCGTGCCGATCATTGCGCCGCAGGCATCCAGAATGGCATGCGGCGGGTCGATGGCGAGGTCCCGGGTTTCCGGGTCGATCAGCAGGTATTCCTCCTCGATGCCGATTGTCAGCGGCGCGCCGGAATCCGCCATGGTCACATCTCCGGCTTGCCGAACACGCGGTACAGGGCCGGATCGGCCAGCACCGGCGCCAGCGCATCGGCGATGATCCCGGCCCATTTTGCCGCGCCATGATGCGTATCGATCAGGTCCTGGCGGATTTCCAGCAGGATATTGGGCCGGCCCTGCGGCATGGCGTGGGTCTCGATCGTGTTGCCAAACAGGTCTTAGCCGGAATAGGGAAGGTTGTCGCCAACCGTCACATCGGCATTGCGTTCCAGCGCCGCGATCAGCGGACCGGCAAGACTTGCGTTATTTTTAAACGCTTGAAATTAAAGTGTTAATCGGCACGAAAACGAGGTGTGCGATATAATGTGCGATGTTGTTCGATTTGACGATACCCACAAACGCTGTGTTCAACACAGTGTTTCAAACATAGTCGCAAACACAGTGTTTGGCCAGCGTGTTTGAAACTGGAATGGGGGTGGGGCAAGCTGTTTAGAGATAGCTCAAAAGTTAGTAAACGCCCCATCGGGCCGAATTTTGAAATTGCTTAATCCCATCCTTGAACTCAATCCCTGGATGACTCCGGGCAGTCGGTTTGGGCCGGAGATTTTTTGCCACGTTTACTTGGCGAACATCGTCAACCGCAAGACCATGGCTAGGGCGGTTTGGCAGTTGGGGCATCCGTTGATTTTCCTGGTGCGGTGACAAAGCGCCAACGTCTGCGCGTTAGCGTGGTAACCGTCCGGCCTGACCGCTCTGCCATGGATCGTTAGTGATGTTTAGTGTCCGCTTGTTTAGATGGA
>JAQCHR010000035.1 GCA_027619655.1 Pseudomonadota bacterium | reverse complement strand
GAAAGAGCAGCACCAGCTATGAAGAAGCCGGTGGACACCAGTTCTTACACCACTCGGTGGGACACTACTAAAGGAGCGCTTCGACAACCTCACAACACCACACGGTGCCTTTAGCGGCAAGACGCCTTACGAGGCAGTGCGCGAACGATTATAATCAGTCCACGACATGTCCCATCAGGTCGAGAACGGTACACGGTATGACGATGATTGGAATCCGGCATGCCCTCAGCATCGTCCACGATCTGAAAGTCGGCGCGAAGTCCGCCTGGGGGCATGGTATTGACCAGTAGCAGAGCACGGGGCTTTGCTGGCGAAATTTTCCATGGAAGGAACGGCGCGTGTCTGATGACATCCACTTTCTCACCATTGCGGAGGCCGGAGACAGAATTGCCCGCAAGGCACTGTCGCCGGTGGAACTCGTCGAGGCCTATCTGCGCCGGATCGAGGCCGTGGGCCCGCAACTTGATGCATTCATCACGCTGACGGCGGACCGCGCGCTGCAGCAGGCGCGGTTGGCCGAAACAGAAATCGCCGGCGGCCATTACCGGGGGCCGCTGCATGGTATTCCCTTCGGACTCAAGGATATCTATGAGACCAGTGGAATACGGACGTCCGGTCACTCCAGGATCATGGAAAATCATATCCCGCAGCAGGACGCGACGACCGTGGCGCGGCTGTATGACGCCGGCATGATCCTGCTGGGCAAGCTGTCGACCCATGAATTCGCCCATGGCGGCCCGTCATTCGACCTGCCCTGGCCGCCGGCCCGCAATCCCTGGGGTCTGGACCATGTCACCGGCGGCTCATCCAGCGGATCCGGCGCCGCCGTGGCCGCCGGATTGCTGCCCGGCGCGCTGGGTTCTGATACGGGCGGCTCGATCCGCAATCCCGCCTGCTTGTGCGGCGTCGCCGGTTTCAAGCCCACCTACGGGCTGGTCAGCCGGGCCGGCGTGATCGCGAACTCTTACACGTTCGATCATTGCGGACCCCTGACATGGACCGTCGAGGATGCGGCGCTGATGATGCAGGCCCTTGCCGGCCATGATCCGCGCGACCCCGCGAGCGCAAATGTGGCGATACCGGATTACCGGGCGGCGCTGGGCGGCGACCTCAAGGGCAAGCGTATCGGCATCATCCGCCATTTCTATGAAGAAGACCTGCCGACCAACGATGAAATGCGCAGGGCGCTGGAAGCCGCCTATGACGTACTGCGCGGCCTGGGTGCCGTGCTGGAGGATGTAAGACTGCGTCCGATGCAGGACTATTACGACGTCAAGGTCGTTATCGCCGAATCCGAGCTTTACGCGGTGCATGAAGGCGCGCTGCGCACGCGGCCCGGCGATTTCGGGTCGGACTTCCTTGGTCGCTGCACGCCTGCCTGCCTGATCACCGGGATCGACTATGTGCAGGCGCAGCGCGAACGCCGTGTGATGCTGGCTGAAATGGGTCAGGTCTGGGATCGTTACGACCTGTTGGTCACTGCCGGCACGTATGGCCCCGCCCCGCGCTTCGATTCGCATCGCACGGTGTCGTTCTGGGAAAAGCCGGCGATCACGACCCCCTTCAATGTCATGGGCGGTCCGGCCCTGGCGGTCAATATCGGGTACAGCGAAGCCGGCCTGCCACTGTCGATGCAGCTTGCGGGAAGGCCGTTCGCCGATGCACCGGTGCTGCAGGCGGGCGCGGCCTATGAAAATGCCACGACATGGCGGCAGCGCCGCCCGGTGCTTGATCCCGATGCGCCTGTTTTGCCGCCCCCGCAGCCGGCACCGGACGAACCTTCCGGCGCGACCGAAAAAACCCGCGACCAAGTTGCGCGTGCTGTCGCCGCGGCCGGACTGCCGCTAGACGAGGCGCAGATCGACCAGGTCCGGGCAGCGGCCCCTTATGTTGCGGCGATGCTCGGTCGTATCAACCGAACCCGGCCCTTTACCGACGAGCCGTCGAACACGTTCCATTTTTGATCGTACGGCCAGGCAAACGACGCCGATCGGCAGGAAAGATATTTTACGCTGAAATCGTGAAGGCGAACCGGGCGCGGGCCAGTATCCTTGCATCGGGGAAATCGTTCGGCCCCATCGACACATATTGCCCAGACCGCGCCAATCAGGCACCATCACTGAACGGTCCGGTCCTTCCGCATGGAATTTTCCGCGCCGCAATATCGGGTTTCCGACAGGCTGGGAGGCGCGCCGCATGTCCTACGATCTTCTCGTCCGCAACGGGTTCGTCGTGGACGGCACCGGTACAACCGGCATCACCGCCGATATTGCCGTTCGCGATGGCGTCATTGCTGAAATCGGCGTGGTCAGCGGCGCAGCGACGACGGAAATTGACGCCTCGGGCAGGGTCGTTTGCCCCGGATTTGTCGATATCCACACCCATTACGATGCCCAGATCTGCTGGGATCCGATCCTGAGTTCCTCGGCGGAACATGGCGTCACGACGGTTGTCGTCGGCAATTGCGGTATCGGCGTCGCCCCCAGCCTGCCGGAGCACCGCGAAATCAATGCGCTGGACCTGGTCAGCCTGGAAGGCATGTCGATTGATGTGCTGGCCGCCGGTGTCACCTGGGAATGGGAATCCTTCGAAAGCTACATGAGCTATGCGGAATCGCGCGAGCCGGGCATCAATATCAGTTTCCTGATGCCGCTGGCCGCGCTACGCCGCTATGTCATGGGCGACGCCGCCGTCAAACGCGCGGCAACCGAAGCCGAAACCGGCCGTATCGCGGCGCTGCTCGAATCCGCGATGCGGGCCGGGGCGAACGGGTTCAGCACCACCACCATCACCCGCCAGAAAGGCTGGAAGGGCCAGCCGCTGGCCTGCACCCTGGCGAGCCTGGATGAGTTACGCTGCTATGCCCGGGTGCTGAAGAAGGTCGGCCGCGGCGTGATCCAGACGAATTGCGCCGACCGGCTGGGAAATCTGAGCGACAAGGAATACGCGCTGCTGGACATGTTCATGACCGAAAGCGGCCGGCCCGTCAGCTGGTCCGGCGCGGTCAGCAGCAGCAGCGACGGAACCGAGGCCTTCGCCGCCTATCTGAAGAAGATCGAGCCGCTGGTCGCGAGAGGCGGCAAACCGCAGGGTACCTCGCGACCGCTGACGATCGAGGTCGGGCTAAGCAATCCGTTCTTCATGACCGATCTGGACGCGGGCCAGAAAGTGCTGGGACAGTCCTTCGACGAACAGATGAAACACTACAGCGACCCCGCCTACCGCCGTGCGGTGCTGGCGGAATGGGAGGCCGGCGGAAAGTTCTTTTCCGCGGCCTGGAAGGATTCGCAGGTGCTCCGCGTCAAAAGCCCGGCGATGGAAAAATACCTGCGGCGTACCGTCGCCGAAATCGCCGCCGAGCGCGGCGATGCGCCGATCGACACCTTCTTCGACCTCGCGGTCGAGGATGGGCTGGCTCTCAAATACCTCGGCGGCATCGCCAATGCGGAACCCGACCGGGTCGAGGCGCAGGTACAGGATGATCGCATCCTCATCGGCATGTCCGATGGCGGGGCGCATGTCGATATGCTTCTGGAATCCGGCTACGCGACATACATCCTGGGTCACTGGGTGCGCGACCGGAAGGCCATGAGCCTGGAGCGCGCAATTCACCGCATCACGGGCGAACCTGCGGCGCTGTTCGGGATCACCGACCGGGGGCGGCTCGCACCGGGCATGGCGGCGGATATCACGATATTCGACCGCGACCATGTCGGTTCCGCCATGAAGGCAACGGAGGTCCGCCGCGACCTGCCCGCCGGGGGCGAGCGACTCTACACGCCGCCGCACGGTATTGATTACGTCATCGTCAATGGCTCGGTCCTGTACGATCACGGCACCTGTACGGGCGCGCGTTCGGGACGCGTGCTTCGGCAATAGGCCGGAACTGCAACCGAACCGGGCCCTGCTATCCCGCCTTCTATGCGACGCCGCGGTTGCGCGGCCCGGCAACCAGCCAAATGAGCAGTCCCACGATCGGCAGAACCAGGATCAGAAGAATCCACAATACTTTCCCTCCCGTCGATGCGCCGCTTTGTATGACGTTCAGAATCGCCCAAATATCCGCGATCAATATGATAAGCCCAACTATTCCAACAACTTCGACACCCATGTCTCGACTCCTGGTTTGTTGATTTTTTTGGCAATCACGCAGGCCCGAAAACCGCCATCCGAAAAGACAGGCGCATGCCGCAGCCACGTTGGATAGTAACGCACAGCGGGCCCAAGAGTTCCCTTGCATACGCCGGAAAATCGACGTGTGCGGCAGCCTTCGATGGAATGGTGACGGATAATCTCAGGATACTGGGTCGGCAGCCGTGATTTCATGCTTCCCGTCAGGGCGGGATTGCCGGGGTTTCCGCAATATCGCCGTAAGATGCTGCGCAGTCGTCATGACGACGACAAGGATGGGAACAGCCAGCAAGGCACCCGCCATTCCCCAGACCCAGGTCCATAGCAGCATGGACAGAAAAACGGCTATGGGGCTGACCGTCAGGTGACGCCCCAGTACCGTCGGCGTTATGAAATAGCCTTCCACGACTGTCAGACCGCCATATACCAATGGCGGCGCCAGTACCTGCCACCAATCGTCGAACGACAGCAACGACACGACCGTAATACACCCGAAGACGATCAACGGGCCCACATAGGGCGTGAAGCCCAGTACCATTGCCAGTATTCCCCACATTACCGGGTTCGGCATGCCCAGAAGATACATGGCCAGTGCCGTTATAGGACCCAGCGAGACATAAATGACGGCGCTGATCTGCAGAAACCGGGTGATGGTCGCCTGAACGGCTTCAAAGATGTCCTCGATCGATGCCCGGTGCTCGCGCAGCGGCAATTTCCGGATCGCCTTCCGGGTCTTTTCGATGTCCTGGGCGAGGAAAAAGAACGTCAGGGCAAGGATGATCAGCCCCTGGACAATGGTAAACCACGTCGTCTCGAAGGCGCGGCTGAGCAACGACGATTCCTTGACCGTGACTTCCTGGTTACGGGTGGACCCGTTTTTCCCATCCGCGAGATCCTGGATTTTTTCGGTCGCTTCCTGCGCCTGTTCGATCGACCGCTTGACCGGCCAGAGTTTCGCTTCGATTTCGCGCTGGATACTGGGAAGACGCTGCAGCCATTGCTCCGCAGGCGTCGATAATCGTGCCGTCGCTCCGGCCAACAGGCCGATCAAGCAAAACAGTATGATCAACGCACCGATCACTTGCGGGATACCAATCCGCTTCATGCTCCGCACCAGGGGCCGCAGGATGATGGTCAGGAAAACCGCAAAAAAGACGGGCAGGAAGAGTTCCGCCGCGAAATACGCCGTATACAGAAATGCCAGCAACGCCAGCCCCGTCACGGCAAACGGCATCATGCCGAGCATAATGCCCATCAGTTCCGTCGCCGTCAGTCCATCCGGCCCCTCCGCATCCATCGCCGAGCCCGTTTCATTGGATTCTTGTTCATTCATGGCGGTCGTCTGGCAGCAAAACGACGCTACGGTATTGATGAAGATCGGCTATTCCCGCCTGGCGTTCGGCGTCAGAAGGTCGCCGTCCGGCATTTCGGCGCGCTCCTTTGCGACCTCGCGCTCAAGATGCGTATCGCGCGCGACATCAACTGCCGAATCGTCCGCTGCCGGTATTGACGGAGTTTCACCGGCTGGTGGGGCCGCCGCCGCCGGGCCGCTTGCTGCGTCGCCCTTCTCCATCACTTTCAGGCGGTAGATCGGTTCGGGCAGGTCGAAATCCGCTGCCTCAAAGGCCCCTTTGACCCGGCGAATCGCTTCGCCGCGCACCTTGGGAAGGGAAAATTCACGCTGGTCGATCCAGCCAAGCACCTTGAGGACGAGATTGGAATCACCCAGCGTTTCGATCCAGGCATCCGGTTCAGGTTCATGGAGCACGCCCGGCATTGACGACACGGTTTCTATGGCAAGCGCTCTGGCCGCAATGATGTCCACATCGACACCGACGCTGATTTCGAACTCGAAGCGTCGCTCCGGGTTACGGGAGAAATTGACGACCGCGCTCTTGAATACGTCGGCGTTGGGGACGCGGACATGATTGCCGTCCAGGGTCATGAGGATCGTGGCACGCGACGTCAAACGGATTACATGGCCCTCGTACTCGAGGACCTGAATATGGTCGAAGGGTGAAAAGGGTTGCCGCAGGCTCAGCAGCAATCCGGCAACATAATTCTCGATTGTCTCCTTGAGCGCAAACCCGAGGACAATCCCGGTGACACCGGCGGCGCCAAGTACGGCGCCGATCAGCGACGTGGCGTCCAGGACCTCCAGCGCGAGAAGCAAACCGACCACAATGATCACGGCGCGGATGGACTGGGCCAGCAACTGCCGTTGAAATGGATTTCCGGTCAGCCGGTCGAGAATGCCGGCATGTCGGGAGACGTATTTTGACCCCGCCAGAAAAATTAAAAAGAGGGCCACCGCAATGATGAAAAGCGGAATCGATACCAGCAGGTCGTTCAGTCGATCCTGCAAGCGGTCATAGACCGCCGCGCCGCGGTCCCGGATATCCTGCGATACGGCGATATGGTTCCTGACATTGGCCTGGCCACCAAACTGTGCCGCGACAGATTCAGCTTCGGCCCTGTCATCCTCTGCCGCCACTTCACCGGAGAGGGTTACAACACCCGCCCTTACATCGACGGTCACCTTTCCGAACTTGCGGAACGAGTCCAGGATGCCGGAGACCGTCTTCCGTAATGCGGCATCGGCGGCGCCGTCGCCGGTTGCCGTTGCCGGCGTTCCCACGGGGTTGCCTGTCGTTGTCTGGGCTGACACAGCAAAGGCGCCGGCCAGAAAAAGAAATATGACAGGAAGGATGCAACGAAGAACCCCGGCACGACACGCCACGGCCCTTGGTAACCCCGGTCGCGCACCGGGCCGGCTCGGGATCATTTATCGTCGTTGGGCCTCAACAGGCCAACCACGGCCCCCACGGCCACCGATGTCAGAATGGCGGAAAGCGGGCTGCGCCTGACCTCCGCCATGGCCTCCTGCGTCGCCCGGTTGGTCGCTTCGTCGATCTGGCGCGCAAGGTCCGGCGCCGCGTCCGCCGCGGCAGGCGTATCGCGCCGGGTTTCAGACCGGGCGACGGCCATAATGACAACGCCGACAAACAACAGGCAGGCCGCAACGATCAGCGCTGCCTGATAGGCGGGCATTTCGATAGCCAGCCGCATATACCCTGCAGCGACGCCAAAACCGGCGGCCCCGAGGATGAATAGCGCGCCGCACAGCCCCGTCGCCACGGCGCGGACCCGTCGGCGGACGCCGCGCCGGACCCGTTCCTGAAAATCTCCGAGCGAGCCAATCATTCCCGAGAGGTTCATGTGATGTCCCCGACCGGCGGCGTTATCGCTTGCGCAACAACTGTGCGAGCAACAGGCCGGCGCCGAATGCGACGACCAGGCTTTGCAGCGGCTTGTCGCGCACCGTCTGTTCGACCGCCTCGGCGGACTGCCTGCCCTTTGCGCCGATTTCGTTTGCGGCATTCCGCGCACCCTCGCGCACATTGTCGGCAGCCCGGGCCGCCTTATCCTTCAAACCGTCCGTCATGGACTGGCTGATGGTGGATACGTCCTTGGTCAGCGTCTCAATAGCGGCGCGCAGTTCCTCGACATCTTTCTTCAGGGTTTCGCTTTCGCTCGCCATTTTGAACTCCTTTCAAACAAGATTTGCGCCGAAGCAATTTTTGGATGCTCAACTTGAGGTTTCCAGAATATCGCAATCCGGCTTTCACCGACACTAACACGTAAAGCCGCGCAAGGTTCCCTGAATGCATCCATCTTTCCGCGGTTGGTTGTCCGAATCGGAACCCGCCCCCTTCCCCGGCGTTACTGGTCGACATGGGCGATGCGGAGGAAGCTGTCGGGGCTGTCGGCGGGACCATATCGCTGGCGGCGGACGGGAATACGATGCATGACGCGCTGGCCAGCGCCAATGGCGAGCTGCGTCTGGCCATGTCCGAAGGCAGGATCGGCGCACTCCTGATCGAAATTGCCGGCCTGGATATCGCCGAAGCCCTGACAGTCATTGCGAGTCGCGATGGTGAGGCGGCAACCTCACCGATCCGCTGCATCATTTCGGATTTCGATGTCGTGAATGGTGTGATGAAGGCGCGATCCCTTGCGCTCGATACCGAAGACACGCTTATCCTCGGTAGCGGCGACATCAATCTGGGAACCGAGACGCTGGCACTGGCGCTGGAACCCCATCCGCGCGATACGAGCGTCGCCGCAATGCGTTCGACATTGCTGATTGAAGGCAGTTTTCGCAATCCAACCGTGCAGCCGGATAAAGCAGACATTGCCGCGCGGGCGGGCCTCGCGGCGGCGCTCGGCGCCTTGCTGACGCCGTTGGCAGCGATCCTGCCATTTCTGGACCCAGGCGATGACAAGCCGAGCCCATGCCGGAATCTGGCAAAAGAAGCTGCTGACAGCGCCCGATAAAAGGCGCGTCACGCGGCCGGTACGGGCGACAAACAAAAATGCCATTCAGCAGCCCCCATCTTATCGTCGTTGATGACGACGCCGAAATCCGGGATATCGCCCAGGAATATTTTGCCAACGAAGGATTTTCCGTTGCAGAGGCGCCGGATGGCGACGCGATGCGCCGCCTTATTGCCGATCATATTCCGGATGTCATTCTGCTGGACTTGAAACTGCCGGGTGAAGACGGGCTGGCGTTGGCGCGGGAATTGCGCCAGACCCATCCCGCCATGGGTATCTTGATGATCACCGGCAAGGAAGATGTTGTCGACCGGGTCGCCGGCGTGGAAGTCGGCGCCGACGATTATCTCATCAAACCGTTTCATCTGCGGGAGTTGCTGGCGCGTGTCCGAAGCGTTCTTCGGCGTGGCGAAAACGGCCGGACCGGGCATTCGCAACCTCCTTCGCAAACCGGTGATGAGGCCACCATGAGCGGATCAGCCCCCAGGCGGCTATATCAGTTCTCCGACTGGGTTCTGGATGGCGATGGCCGCATGTTGACCGCGGCAAACGGCATTCCGGTCGAGTTGACGAGTGGCGAGTTTGACCTGCTTGCCACATTTGTGAATCACCCCAAACGGGCATTGAGCCGCGATCAACTGCTCGATTTCGCCAGCAACAGGGAAGCGGAGTCTTTTGACCGCAGTATCGATGAACAGGTCGGGCGGCTCCGCCGAAAAATCGAACGCGACCCGAAACGCCCGGCCCTAATCAAGACCATCCGGAATGTCGGCTATATGTTCAGCGCAGACGTTACGGTGATGGACAGCCAATAGTTCTGCCGGCCGGGAGGAATCCCGAAACGCGCGCCCGGCGGCCAGACCGAACCTATTGCGGCTTCGCCCCGCCGAACACCCAGTCCGGCGGATTCCAGAAAATATGCGGGCCGATCTCAACGACGCGATTGATGCCCAGTTGCGCCATCACCCGGTCCATTTCCGTCCGGAAGATTTCCAGCGCCCGGTAGGATCCCGCCTCGCCCGCCACCGCGGAGCCGTAAAGCGTTGGTCGCCCGGACATGACCATATCCGCGCCAACCGCGAGCGCCTTGACGATGTCGGCGCCGCGCCTTGCCCCGCTATCGATAATGATTTTGAAATCCGGCCCGACCGCAGAGCGTGTTTCCGCCACCACCTGAAGCGGCGCGGGCGCCGAATCCAGATAGCGGCCGCCATGATTGGACAGCACGACACCCTGCAGGCCCAGTTCCGCGGCAATGGCCGCGTCTTCGGCGCTCTGCAATCCCTTCACCAGCAGGTTGCCGGGCCACATGTCCCGGATGCGCCGGATATCGTCCCAGCTCTGGCTGGCAGGCTTCGTATATTCGGATTCCACCTCGGCCTGGGTCAGCTTGCTTGCCAGTTCCGGCGGATTGTTGGCTTTGCGGAACGGCCCGCGCTTGAGGTATTGTGGCGCCAGGACCCGGCAGCACCAGCCCGGATTCGCCAGGATCTGCGCGATCAGGGTCGCCGAGTAGCGCAGCGGCATGGCAAAGCCGTTTCGGTGATTATATTCGCGGTTTGGGCTGGCGGAGCTGTCCACCGTGACCAGCATGGTCTCGAATCCGGTGTCCCGGATCCGCTTGACGAAAGTCGCCGTCAGGTCCCGGTCGGTCCACATGTAAAGCTGGAACCAGAGATTGCCGCCCGCCGCCTCGTAGATTTCCTCCATCGGGGTCAGCGAACTCGTCGCGGCAGTGCAGGGCACCCCCATCCGGGCCGCCGCCCGGGCAAGCCCGACCTCGCCGCCCTCGCAAACCAGCCCGGCCGAGGCCGTCGGCGAAATACCAAAGGGCATGGTGATCTTGCGGCCGAAAATTTCGGTCTCCGTGGACCGATTCGACACATCGATCAGGACACGGTTCTTGATCTTGAGCGCCTGGTAGGCTTCCCGATTGTTCCGGAGCGCGATCTCGTCTTCCGCACCGCGATCGACATATTCGAAGATGCCGCGTGGCAGCCGCTTCTTCGCCATCCGGCGAAGGTCCTCGATGTTGTATGCGCCGAGTGTACTGTCGGCCATGCCGTGATCCACTTCCGTGCCTGTTGCTTCAGCTTCCCGTTTTATCATGTGCAAACTGTCAATTGTTGACAATTCTGCAATAGCGCCGCATGGTCCAGCTATCCGACAACGATACAGTGACCCATCCGAGCATGCCTGAAACGACCGATTCCCTCGATCTGCTGCAGGTTCTGCGGTCCCGCTCCCTGTCGAGCACTATCCAGGATGAAATCGAACGCCGAATCCTGTCTGGCGCATTCCGCCCGGGCGAACGGGTCAACGAAAACCGGCTGGCCGGCGAACTGGGGGTCAGCCGCGGGCCGATCCGCGAAGCCTGCCGCGGCCTCGTCGAAAGCGGGTTGCTGACGGTTATCGTCAACCGCGGATTTTTCGTACGGGCCATTACCCCGCAGGATGCAAAAGACGTTTATGACGTCCGCGCCTGCCTGATGCGGCTGGCCGGCGCAACGCTGGCGAAATGCATTACGCCGCCACAGATCGATACCCTCCGCGGCCTTGTCGCCCGCATGGACGCCGCCGCGGCCGACAAGGATTTCGACGGGTTCTTTCGCCTGAACCGCGAATTCCATGACCGGATTGTCGATTTCGCCGACAACGACCGGCTGCGCGCGCTTTGCAACGGGCTGGCCAAGGAACTGCACCTGTATCGAAGCCGCAGCATCCTTCTGGGCGGCGGACTGCAGAAATCCAACCGGGAGCACAGGAAGATCCTGCGCGCCCTGGAAACCGGCAACAGCGCGGCGGCGGCCGACGCCCTGGAATCCCACATCCTCTCCGGCAAGAAGCGTTTCCTTGAAGTGACGGCGCGGATCGACGGAGACCACCAGAACACGCCCCCCGGCGAGCAAGGATCAGAACCGTGAAATTCAGCAATTTCCTATTTCCCCAGGCGGAAACCCCGGAGCGGGACGAGCAGGTCATCGACGAAACCCTGGCGGAAGCCAGACTCTGCGACAAACTGGGCATGGAGACGCTCTGGCTGGCGGAACATCACTTCGACGGCAATTGCGCCTATGTCGACCCGGTGAGTTTTGCGGCCGCGCTGGCCGTCGCCACGAAGCAGATCAAGATCGGCTTAGCCGTCGCGCAGATGTCCCTGCACCATCCGATCCGCATGGCGGAGCAGATGGCCATGGTCGACAACCTGTCCAAGGGCCGGCTCATTGTCGGCCTCGGCCGCGGCACGGCGCACAATATCTATGACTATCGCGGCTTTGGCATCGACCCGGCCGAAGCGCAGGAACGCCTGATCGAAGCCGAAGAGATCATGATCAAGGCCTGGACGACGACGAATTACGAACACCACGGCAAGTACTGGGACCTGTGGCTGCCGATCCTGCGGCCGTCGGTATACACCAAGCCGCACCCTGCCCTCATTCGCGCCTGTTCCGGCGAGGAATCGATGCTCGAGATGGCGCGGGAGGGTCGCCCCTTCCTGATGAATGTGCAGACCGATGAGGTCACCAAACACCGCATGGACCTGTACCGCAAGACCATGCGCGCCTCCGGCTTCGGCGAAGCCCATGTCGCCAAGGCGGTGGACGAAACCTGGGTGTGGCGGAACATCTTCATTGCCGATACGGACGCGGAGGCCGAACGGATCGGCATCCCCCTGTTCGAGGAGCAGCGCGAGCACCGCGGCCGCATGCGCAAGCGCATCCTGGAGGAGCGCGGCGAAAGCATGGCCAAGCCCGGCGAAACCGGCGCGGCGCCGGCCTATGCCCGCAATGTCACCGAACACAGCCTGATCTGCGGGTCCCCCGCGACGGTCGCCGAACGGCTGACAAAGATCGACGCCATCGGCGTCGGCGGCGTCATTCTTCAGTTCCGCCTTGGATCGTCCTCGTACGACATCGTTGAAAACAGCGTGCGCCTGTTCATGGACAAGGTCGCTCCCGAATTCAGGACACGCGCCGCAGCATAAAATTAATTCCGGCGGGCAAGGCCCGAAACGTCACCCCAGGCAACGGAGAAAAGCAAGATGAACTGAACACGGCATGACCTCAACGCGACCATGAGCAAGGTGGTGGAGCATAACGGAGTCGTCTACATCGCCGGCACCACGGCGCCCGATACCAGTGTTGGAATGAAGCAACAGACCGAACAGGTGCTGGCGCGGATCGACGGCCACCTGTCCGTTGGCGGCACCGACAAATCCAAGCTGCTGTCGGCGACCGTCTATATTTCCGACATGTCGCAGAAACCGGCCATGAACGAAGCCTGGAACGCCTGGATCGACCCGGCGAACCCACCGACGCGCGCATGCGTCGCCGTCGAGCTCGGCACGCCCAGCACCCTCGTGGAAATCGTCGTCAACGCACATAAATAGCGTCGATGAAACATGGTCACGCTCACCGCAAACAAGACTGAAGGCGCACAGAGTCGTCGGGCGCGCGACGTCGCCCTGACCGGCGGCAATCTGGGCGCATACAATATCGAAGAACTTCGCCTTATGGCGAAGAAACGGCTGCCGCGGGGCATCTTCGAATATGTGGATCGTGGCGCGGAAGATGAAATTGCGCTGCACCACAACCGCGCTGTCTAGCAGTCGCTCAAGATCAAGAATCGCGTCCTGATCGATGTCTCGGGCCGGTCGACTGCAACAGAAATATTCGGCCGGAGAATCGCCATGCCCTATGGCATTTCGCCCACGGCAAGCGCCGGGCTGATGAGCGATCTGGGCGAGATCGACCTGGCCCGGGCGGCGGCGCGGATGGGCGTGCCCTGCACGGCGGCAACGAACTCGCTGACCCCCGTCGAGGATATTTTCGAGGCGTCCGACGGCCTGCTCTGGTTCCAGTTGTACATGTGGCGCGACCTTGCGTTGCGGAATGCGTTCATCGAGCGGATCCGGTCGATCGGAATCAGGACGCTGCTGGTGACGGTGGACGGGTCGGTCGGGTCGAACCGCGAGAACGACTACCGCAACGGATTTTCCATGCCCCTGCGCTACACGCCGAAGCTGATCGCGCAGGTGGCGGCGAATCCGGGCTGGTGCCTGCGCGTGCTGGCGCCGCAATACCTGAAGCGCGGCGCTTTCATGAAGGCGAATTATCCGCCGGAACTGGCGCGCAAGCTGACCGACAAGACCGTCGATCACGAACACACCAAGTCGGACCGGCAGTGCTGGGACGATATCATGCGGATCCGGGACAAATGGCCGGGATAGTTGCTCGTCAAGGGATTGCAGAGTCTCGAGGACGCGGTCATTGCGGCGGACAAGGGGCTGGACGGCGTCGTCCTGTCGAACCATGGCGGCCGCTACCTGGATTCGGCGCCCGCGCCGCTGCAGCTGATCCCGGAAGTCCGGGCCGCCGTCGGCGATCGCATACGGATCATCATCGATAGCGGAGCGCGGCGCGGCGCCGACCTGGTGAAGGCGCTCGCGCTCGGCGCCGACATGGTGATGTCCGGCCGCCCGACCCTGTATGGAACGGCCGCCGCCGGCGAGGCCGGCGCCTATCGGGCGCTTGAGATTTTCCGCAGTGAAATGGACCGCGTCATGGCGCAACTCGGCCTCAACAGCGTCGGA